>NZ_SMJZ01000183.1 GCF_004348345.1 Nonomuraea longispora | reverse complement strand
GTTCCGGCGAGGGCCGGGGAGGCCCCCGGCCGTGTGCGGCGGGTGGGTGACGTTGGCGGTGCCGTAAGAGATGGAGGGTGTGGACGGGCCCGCCCCCAGGGGACGGGCCTCGAAATGGTCAGCCGGTCACGGTGATGCGGTCGGTCGCGGGCGGGGCGATCGGGTTGTCCTTGCCGAGGTGGTCGACGAAGGCGTCGATGTCGAGCGGCCCGCTCCACACGTCGGTGCCCTCCTGGAAGGCCAGGAACGCGTCGCCGCCGCCCACCAGGAAGTTGTTGGCCGCGACCCGGACGGTCTGCGTGTCGGTCACCGGCGTTCCGTCGATCTTCATGTCGGAGACCTTCGAACCCCAGGCGGCGCTGGTGCTGTAGGTGTAGGTGAAGTTCGCCGAGGGCTGCAGGATCTTGGCGAACGCCTGGTTGTTGGGCCCGCCGGGGAACTGCTGCTCCAGCACCGTCTTGAGCTGGGCGCCGGTCAGTGTGACGACCTGCATGAGGTTGTTGAACGGCTGAACGGTGAAGGCCTCGCCATACGTGACGATCCCGTCGCCTTCGCCGGCCGGTGACGACGCGTGCGACAGCGAGGCCCGCACCCCACCCGGGTTCATCAGCGCGATCTGCGCGTCGCCGCCGGTCCTCGTGGCGGCGAGCTGGGCGTCGGCGATGAGGTTGCCGAGGGGCGACTCGCCTGAGGACGCGGCCGTGTTGGTGATGTCGGCGGTGATCGTGCCGACGGCCTTGTTGGCGACGGGGGCGACGCGGTCCTTCCACGTCTGCACGAACATTGAAATTTCGGGATCTGGGGTGACTGTTCGGGTCACCACGTGGTTGTCCGCCACGAGCGAGGCGCGGTCGATGTCCCGCGTTCTGGCGTCCACCTTCATGTCCACCTGCGTGACGACCCGTCCGAACGAGCCGCCCTGCGAGAACAGCCGGTTCCTGCCCGCCGGGTCCTTCACCGTGCACACGTACGCCTGGTGGGAGTGGCCGCTGAGCACCACGTCGATCTCAGCGTCCACCTGCGTCGCGATGCGGTTGCCCGCCCCCGGGACGGCGCTGCACGCGTCGGGCGACTGGCCCTCGTTCACCTGGTCGCCCTCGTGCACGAGCACCACCTGGGCCTTGACGCCCACGAGCTTGAGCAGCTTGGACGCCACGTTCGCGGCCTTGACCTCGTCCGCGAACGTGAGGTCCTTGATCCCCTCGCTCGACACGATGCCCGGCGTCGTCTTCGTGACCAGGCCGATGAAGCCGATCGGCACGCCGTTCATCCACTTGACGCTCACCGGCGGCAGCGCGGGCACGCCGAAGCCGGACAACGCCTGCTTGAGCCGCGCCGCGTTCGAGCCGCCGAGCGCGGCCAGTGCGTCGGTCTTCGCGTGGCGGTTCTTGAACAGCACGTTCGCGCCCACGTAGTCGAACTTCGCGCCCTTCCACTCGCCGGCGGGCGAGCAGCCGTCCACCGGGTGGCAGCCGCCCTTCATGATCCGCCGCAGCTCGGCGTAGCCCTCGTCGAACTCGTGGTTGCCCACCGCGGCGACCTTGAGCCCCAGCTTGCCCAGGAACTCGACGGACGGCTCGTCGTGGTAGGCCGCCGAGATCAGCGGCGTCGCCCCGATGAGGTCGCCCTGGGCCACCGCGATCGTGTTCCTGTCGGACAGGGCCTTCATGTGGGTCGCGACGTAGGCCGCGCCGCCGGCGTCGACCGTGTTGCCGTGCTCGTCGACCATGCGGCCTGAGGAGCCGGTCGGAGGCTCGAGGTTGCCGTGGAAGTCGTTGAGGGCGAGCAGCCGTACGGGAACCGTACGCGGTGGCTTGCTCGCGTCCGCCGGAAGGGCGGAGAGCGTGACCGCTCCCGAGGCGACGGCTCCGGCCAGCGCCAGCCGGAGGAAGGAACGAGACGTCATGGCCCAAGACGTTACGACCGTTGTCCGTGCAGCCGATGTCGCAAAGGTAACGATTTGCCGGGCGCTGCCATGGCGTTATTTGCCAGCCATAGGCCTAGAGTTCGTTCTGTGAGTGTGCGTGTGGAAGTTCGGCAAGTGCTCGATGACCAGGAGATCGCCGACGTGCTCGGCCTGGTCCAGGTCGCGACGGAGGCCGACGGCGTACGGCCGCTCAACGAGCACGTGATGCTCCATCTGCGCTACGGCGGCGACCCGCAGGCCCGCTCCCTGCTGCTCATGGAGGACGACACCCTGGCGGGCTACGCCCACGTCGACCCCACCGACGAGGTCGAGGGGCCCAGCGTGGAACTCGTCGTCCACCCCGCACACCGCCGCCGCGGCCACGGCACACGGCTGCTGAGGTCCGTGATGGACCTGGCGGGCGGCAGGGCGCGCCTGTGGGCCCACGGAGGGTATCCGGGGGCGGGGGCGCTGGCGGCCGCGTTCGGGTTCGAACGCGTGCGCTCGCTGTGGCAGATGCGCCGCTCCCTGTTCGCCCCGCTGCCTCCCGTCACCCTGCCTCCGGACGTCAGCCTTCGCACGTTCGTACCCGGCCAGGACGAGGAGGCGTGGCTCAAGGTCAACGCCGAGGCGTTCGCCCATCACCCCGAGCAGGGCGCGTGGACGATGGACGACCTGCTGCGGCGCGAGCAGGAACCCTGGTTCGACACCGAGGGTTTCTTCCTGGCCTTCCGCGGCGAGCGGCTGGCCGGCTTCCACTGGACGAAGGTGCACGGCTCGTCCGCGCACGGCCACGAGCCTCTGGGAGAGGTGTACGTCGTCGGCGTCGACCCCTCCCAGCAGGGCACCGGCCTCGGCAAGGCCCTCACCTTGGCCGGACTGCACCACCTCCGGGCGCGCGGCCTCGCCCAGGCGATGTTGTACGTGGACGAGGCCAACACGGCGGCGATCAGACTGTACGAGTCCCTCGGCTTCAACCGGTGGGACGTGGACGTGATGTACGCGGCTCCCGAGACAGGCGTCCCGGCTTCCTGAGACGCCTACTCCACGATCGCGTGAAGGATGAAGTAGGAGACGGACGCCACGAGCGCCGCGGCCGGGATGGTGAGGATCCATGCCGTCACGATGTTGCCCGCGACGCCCCACCGTACGGCACTGAGCCGCTTGGTGGCCCCCACGCCCATGATCGCTGACGTGATCGTGTGCGTGGTGGAGATGGGCGCCCCGAACCCGATGGCGGCTCCGTACAGCACGGTCGCCGCCGCCGACTCCGCGGCGAACCCCTGGGGTGGGTCGAGCGCGATGATGCGGCGGCCGAGCGTGCGCATGATGCGCCAGCCGCCGGCGTACGTGCCCAGCGAGATCGCACCCGCGGCGGCCAGGATGACCCACTGCGGGATCGGATCGTTCTTGTCGGCGAAACCGCCGACCGTCAGTGCCAGGAAGATGACACCCATCGTCTTCTGCGCGTCCTGCAGCCCGTGCCCGAGCGCCATGGCGGCGGCCGAGACGGTCTGCGTGTAGCGGAAGCCGCGGTTGGTCTTGCCGGGCTGGCTGTTGCGAAAGATCCAATAAATTGCGATCATGATCGCGGCGGCGAGACTGAACCCGACCAGGGGCGAGAAGATCATCGGGATGACGACCTTCTCCATGACGCCGTCCCAGTGCACCACGCTGGCCGAGGCCAGCGCGGCGCCCACCAGGCCGCCGATGAGCGCGTGGCTGGAGGAGGAGGGCAGACCGAAATACCAGGTGATCAGGTTCCAGGCGATCGCGCCGATCAGCGCTGACGCCACGATGACCAGACCGTGCGAGCCGTCAGGCGCGTCGATGATGCCTATGCCGACCGTCTGCGCGACCTGGGTGCCCAGGTGGGCGCCGATGAAGTTCATGGCCGCCGCCATGAACAGCGCGGCCCTGGGAGTGAGGGCCCGGGTCGAGACGGAGGTCGCGATGGCGTTCGCCGCGTCATGGAATCCGTTGGTGTAGTCGAATGCCAGTGCGATGACGACCACGCAGATGACGAGGCCGAGCGTGAGGTCCACCGGGCTTAGCTTTCCTTGACCGCGATCGACTCGACGGTGTTGGCCACGTGCTCGAAGGCGTCGGCGGCCTCTTCGAGGGCGTCGACCACCTCCTTCATCTTCATGACCGTGAGGGCGTCGAACTCGCCGCTGAACAGCTTGGCCAGCAACCTCCGATAGACCTGGTCGCCCTGGTTCTCCAGGCGGTTGACCTCGATCCAGTATTCGTTGAGGTTCTTCATCGAACGCAGCCGCGGCATGGCCTCCGCGGTGAGTTCCGCGGCACGCTCCAGCACCTCGACCTGCCTGACGACGTCTTTGGGCAGATGGTCGATCTGATACAGCACGATGAGGTCGGACGCCGCTTCCATGGCGTCCATCACGTCATCGAGGTTGGAGGCGAGCCGGTAGATGTCCTCGCGGTCGAAGGGGGTGATGAAGCTCTCGTTGAGCCGGTTCATGATCGCGTGAGTACGTTCATCGCCGGCGTGCTCGCAGGCGCGCATCTTCTCGGCCAGGGTCTCCCTGTCCGATCCGTCGCTGATGATCTCTACCAGTAGCCGGGATGCGGTGACCAGGTTGTTCGCCGAGTCGGCGAACAGGTCGTAGTAGCTGTCCTCACGTGGCGTGAGACGCAGGCGCACGTCGTTCTCCAGATGTGCGGGGATGGTCCGTGGAAGAGGGTACGGGTAGCCAGGCGAAATACGAACTTCATGTCCCCTTCGCCTAATGGCTACCCGGAGCAGGTTGTACGACACCGGAAACCCCGGTAGTTTGGGCGCTTTTTGCAGCTCCAGCTGACCTTAAACGGCCCGTCCGCATCGCCTCGACCCGGGGTACCCCTACTTCTCCGACCAGGATGTTCCCCGACTGTTCACCTGATGTTCATGTTTATTCAGATCTTCGTCCGGTGGAAGTTCCGGAACGACCGCGACGGGGTCGGCCCCCGCTGCCCCTGGTAACGCGACCCGTACTTGTCGGACCCGTACGGATGCTCGGCAGGAGAACTGAGCCTGAACACGCACAACTGCCCGATCTTCATCCCCGGCCACAACTTGATCGGCAACGTCGCCACGTTCGACAACTCCAGCGTCACGTGCCCGTTGAACCCCGGATCGATGAACCCCGCCGTCGAATGCGTCAGCAACCCCAGCCGCCCGAGCGAACTCTTGCCCTCCAACCGCGACGCCAGATCATCAGGCAACGTGATCATCTCGTACGTGGATGCCAGCACGAACTCCCCAGGATGCAGGATGAACGGCTCGTCCCCCGCCGGCTCCACCATCCGCGTAAGATCCGGCTGCTCCACGGACGGATCGATGTGCGGGTAACGATGGTTCTCGAACACCCGGAAGAACCGGTCAAGCCGCACATCGATGCTGGACGGCTGGATCATGTCCTGGTCGAACGGATCGAGCACGAGCCGGCCGGCGTCGATCTCGGCGAGGATGTCACGGTCGGATAGCAGCACGCACTGCAACCTACCGTCTCGGAGGCGAAAGTCCGCGAGGCGGGGATTGCTGATCCGGGGCAAGTTTCCGCTACAGTGGGGGACGCGGCTTTCGGTCGTACGCGGGTGTAGTTCAATGGCAGAACATCAGCTTCCCAAGCTGACAGCGCGGGTTCGATTCCCGTCACCCGCTCTCAGTATGAAAGCCCAGGTAGACCGGTTGATCCGGCACCTGGGCTCCTCTGTTTCCCGGGGTTGTTGATCTCTGCGTGCCATTAGCGTGCCATTGCCGGCCCCACGTTCCCCAGGACTACGAAGAGGCCGAGGCTCCTCAATCAACCGCAGGAGCTCCGGCCTCTTCAGATGGTGCTAGACCGCGTCGCTATCAGGCGTAGCTCTTGAGCTGCCAAGTGACCGCCTTGTTCTGGTACGGCGGCATGACGTTGGTCTTCGCGATGGGGGCGGTGGTCGTCGGCGCGGTCGTAACCTGCCAGACGCCGCTCTCGGGGCACCTCTCACCGGTCTTAGCAGTGGTGCCAATCGGCTTTCTCACTGTGTCTCCTTTGACACGCCAAGGGAGTCTTTCCCCCTTGCCGAGCACTAAGGAGCTTGATCACATCCCGATCAAATGTCGGCCCTGCGCGGCGCAGGTAAACATTCGGATGCTAGGGTCGCTAACTGCCAAGTAATAGCGGGCCCCGGCTACAGGCATAGATCAGGCACCAGCCCTGGCCGTCTGTGGCCGGGGTTTTCGTGCTCACTCTGAGTCTAGCGGTACGAACAGACACTTGTGGGGCCCAGGAGCCGAACACACGCTCGCTTTCATCGGCTGCAGGCGATGACCTGGCCAAAGGTCATCAAGGGCGGACATGTCCGGCGTGTCGGCGGATCGTGCATCCCAGGGATCTTGACTGTGAGTCATTGGGGTATGTGTGGAACGAGCCGTCGATCGATCGCATCTGTGATCAACTTGTCGGCCCCCCGCACGGCATGCTGATAGATCATCGCGGCCCGGACGTTATCGTGTCCCATCCGCGCCATGAGGTCCTTGAGACCCGCGCCCGAGTCCGCCGCGATCATGTTTCCCGTGTGGCGCAGATCATGGAAGTGCAGGCCCGGAACACCGATCGCCCGCACGGCTGCCGTCCAGCCGGACAGCTTGTTGAACGCGCTCCGGCGCAGCGGGCCGCCCTTGATCCCGGTGAAGATCAGCGCTCCCGCGTCGGGCTTCACGTAGAGCCGCAGGTGTTCCCTCAGTGCCGGGATGATCGCCTGTGGGATGCCGACGATGCGCTTGCCGGCCTTGGACTTGGGCGGGCCGAGAACCAGCTCACCAGTGGAGCGTTCCACATAGGCAAGGCGCACGCGGACCGTGCCTGCGTCAAGGTCGAGGTCGGATCGGGTCAGTGCGGTGATCTCACCCCACCGCAGGCTCGCGAACGTGGCCAGGAGCACGAAGGCCCGGTACCGGCGATCGTGCGTGCAGTCGGCCTGGCCGGTGTCGATCATCTTCCACAGCGCCCGCCCGGCTTCGGCACGGGTTGGGAACACCTCTGCGTGCGTCCGCATCTCCCCATGCCTCTGGAATCGGATGCGGTGGCCCTCTCCCTTCTTGAGCCCTCGAATGCTGCCAATCGGGCTGCGCCCGACCTTGTCCGCCAACTCGAAGACCTGCCCCACGGAAAGGACCGGTCGCTCTTCGGCGTGCTCGTCGCCGGCCCCGCGGATCCGGCATGGGTTGCGGGAGATGATTCGGTCATCCTCGGCGGCCGTCATGAGTACGGCGCGGAGGAGGCGGTACGCCTTGGCAGCCATGCTCACCGAGACGCCCTTACCGAGCAGGTCCGCCCGCCACTGCCGAATCATCGCCGTAGAGAGCTTGCCGAGCGGGACGTTGCCGAGATAGGGCGTGATGTGCTTCTTGAGCAGCCAGCGATAGAGATCGATCGTCCTCGGTCGAAGCCCAGGGCGCTGGTCGATCCAGGTTGCCGAATACTCCGCGAGCTTGACCTTGGCCCGCTCGGGGTCGGTCCACGTCCCAGCGAGAATCTTCCCCTCGATCAGGGTCAGCGCCCGGTCGGCATCGCCCTTGCGCTCATAGGTCTCCTCACCCGTCCTGATCCGGCCGTCCGGTCCGGGATAGCGGATCTGGAAGCGCCCCGAGGGCAGCTTGCGGATGTTGCCGAAACGGCGGTGATTCTCCTTGTTCGCCATCAGGCGGCCCTCCCGGTTGCGTCGAAGGTCGTCATGGGCGGGACGGTCCCGGCGACGACGAAGGCGATCAGTGCGGACTCTCGGATGCGGACGTGCCGCCCGACCTTTACGAACTCGATGCGGCGTTCGGCGATCAGTCGGCGGACGAAGCGAACCGAGGTGCTGAGCAGTTCGGCCGCTTCGGGGACGGTGAACAGTTGGTCCAAGATCTCCTCCTCTCAGGCTGCCTGCGGAGTTGCCGAAAGTTCTTCGAGGCGTCTCAGGTGAGCGCGCCATCGCTGGCGTTCGGCGATGGATCGGAGGAGCCGGACGCCGATCGGAGCGACATCGGGATCGCCCGGCCTGACCGGCTGCCAGACGTAGCGGTGCGGGTCGGTGGGCTCGTCGGCCTGGCCGAGCGCTTCCAGGACCCATGTACGGCGGTCCTGCTTGTGTTCGGCGAGGGTCTTGTTGCTCCACTTGCGGGAGACCAGGACCCGGCGACCGGCGTAGCCGAGGTGTTCAGACTTGTGGGCCTTGGACCGGCAGCAACCGGGAACCATCCCCGGCTTGGCGTTCTTGGGCTGCACGCCGTACCGGAGCCAGTTCGGGCAGGTAGGCGAGCACGGTTCGTAACGCAGGACATCGACGAAGCGGGCCGCGTGCTCCCGCTGAGCCTGGCCGTCCAAGGTCTCGCTGAGGCTCTTCGTCAGGTACTTGGACAGGTACCGGATGCACTGGTCGGCGTCCGGTGACCCGGCGAGCACGCCCTTCACGTCCACCTGATCGCCGAAGCGGATCACGTGCATGGGCTCGTCGCCGAGCTGGTCGAGAGCTTCGTCCCACGTGGGCAGGACCTCGCCCGTGTCAGGGTCCGCGTAGCCGATGCCGTCGTTCCAGACGGGCAGGTGGTCACCCTCGAAGCGGGCGTCATCCGCCTGAGGCCACCAGACCTGGTGATAGGTCGCCGCCGCGATCTGCTTCATCTCAGCGCGCGGCAGGGTGCCCCGGATGGCCATGTGCAGATGCGGGGCCAGCCGCTTCTGAGGCTCCACCGTGGCGAAGTACTGCACGTCGTACCCGGCGACCCGGCGAAGGTTCTGCACGAACCGGTCCACCAGCTTGGAGAAGTGCAGCGCGTCACGAGCGGCCCGAACGTAGTCGTACGTGTCCGGGTCGATGGGAGCGCCGTTGAGGACCTTGCCGTAGCTCGGCAGGGTGAGCGTGACGAACAGCGAAGGACGGTAGGTTCTGCCGTCGGCCGCCTCGAAGGTCCGGCCCAGGGTGGTGCTGGCCATCTTCCGCTTGGGCAGGTCGGGTGCGTCCTGGCGGCGCTTGGTCGAGCGGACCCGCTTGGAGCCCGTGCGGCCCACCACGTTCCCGCGCATCCCGGCCTCGTTGATCTCGATGTCGAGCCCAGTAAGTACGGCGTCCAGGTCGGAGGTGTCGCCGCCGGCCTTTGCCTCCTCGTCGCGCTTGGCCTGCATGTCAGCGCGGAACTCGACGAGCCAGCGCTGCCCGTCGGTCGCCTCGTCGGGTGTGATGATCGGCTCCTCGTCGAGGTGCCAGCCCTCGCGGCACTGTGCCATCCGGAGTTGCCGGTTGCGCTTGGCGCACGGAGGACACTTGCTCTCCAGTGGTGAGCCGCACGGGACATCGACGACCTCTGACTCGCCGGTCGTCATGTCGAGCCGCCTGAGCGCCACGGGGCGGATGCAGACGCCGTGAACCTTGGCGATCTCCTCGGCAACGTCTCGGGCGAGCGGCTGGGCCATGCGGACAGCGCGCGGAGTCTTGCGGTCGGTCAACGGACCTCCTCTCCGATCTCTGGGAATGTGAGCGCTGTCTGTCCGCACTCGGAGCACTCGACCAGGCCACGCATCGCGTCGAGCCACAGGACGTTCAGCGCGCCGCACGAAGCGCAACGGAGGCCGTCGAGGAAGTGAGCCAGCGTCATCGGACCTCACCGACCATCGCGCGAATGTCGTCGTCGGAGACGTACGCGGCACGGACACGGATCGGATCGGGACTGGTCTCCAGCCGTACGTATCCGACGCCAGCGCCGCGTTCCGGACGAGGAGAGATGCGGTCGGCCAGCGCGCCGCGATCTCGTGCCCCGTCACCGAGCACCATGTCCACCTGCTCCGACTCGTCCAGCCGTAGAGCGATCTTGTCCGGGAAGAGGTTGCGGATGTTCATCACTTCCTTGCGAGGGTCTTGGAGCGCCGCCAGGACGCCGACGCCGACCGCGCGCCCTTGAGTGGTCAGCGTGGCCAAGGCAGCCGAGATGCGTTGCCTGAGCTGCCTGTCGGACTGGTAAGCGGTCAGGAACGCCACCTCATCGACTACGACCAGAACGAAGGGGTCGTCGAGGGTGGGTGTGTGCGATCGCTGCACCCCGGCGAAGCGGGCCGCCCGCTTGTGCATGACGCTCACGGCCTCGTCGAGCAGGTCAGCGCAGTCAGCGGGATCGGCCGCGTACCTGCCGCCGAAGAGTGCCTTGCCGTACGACAGCTCCATCAGCTTCGGGTCGAGTGCCCAGACCTCGACCAGGCAGGCACGCATCGCAGGCATCAGCCCTCGGATCGCTGACCAGATGATCGAGCCCTTGCCCGCCCCGGTGGCCCCGGCAACGAGGACATGAGTCCCGTGGAGCCGGAGAAGCCAGGGCGAGCCATCCTCCTGCCTGCCGATCTCGACCGGACCGACAGTCGGCGTGTCCGGGACCGGCAGCGCTGCGATCGGTGCGGACAGCGGGTCATGGCGTGGAAAGGTCAGCACGAGCTGACCGGCCTTGGCCACCGAGACGCGGCACGTCTCCGACCCGAAGCCGTGTGACAGGTTCTCGATCCGGTCGGACCAGTCCTTGACCGCCTGGCCGTCGAGCATGCGGACGGTGAGCCGGTCGGCCCAGGAATCGGAGGTCACCTTGACCAGCCGCGGAACGTACTCCCGCCCGCGTATGTGGCGAGCCAGCCCCGCGACGGTCATGACCGGTTGCCAGTGCCGCCGGTAGACCCAGAACCAGCGTGCGAAAGCGAGCAGTCGCCAGCCGATCCATCGCACGAACGTCGGCCGGTCGAGGACTGCCCAGGCGCCCATGGCGACGAGAGCCGGAACGACGAGCAGCAGCGCAGCGCGCCAGCCGTACACCAGGCAGAGGCCGGCGGGAACCGCGATCGCCGCCAGGGCGATGGGGTGCCGCCAGGTCAGCCGGAAGAGGCCGGTCATGAACCGGGCGATGAAGATGACCAGAGTGATGATGGCCGGGGTCTGCACCACGGCCGGTTTGAAGACCACCGCCGTGTCGGGCGTGGTCGAGACGATGCGGTGCGGCTCGTCGCCGGGCATCCTCTTGAACATTAGGGTGAAGTCCTTCCATGCATGTCGCGTGTGTGCGGAAGACCGAGGGGCCGCCGGAAGTTGCCGCTTCCTGCGGCCCCGCTGAAC
Organism: Nonomuraea longispora; assembly: GCF_004348345.1. Taxonomy (GTDB): domain Bacteria; phylum Actinomycetota; class Actinomycetes; order Streptosporangiales; family Streptosporangiaceae; genus Nonomuraea; species Nonomuraea longispora. The sequence continues at coordinate 7,425 of NZ_SMJZ01000183.1, read as the reverse complement.
ATCAGGCCGCCTCGCCGTCGGTGGCCTTGTGTGACTCGCCAAGGTGCAGTCGCTCGCAGTCGGCCAGGTACCGAGCAGCGGAGTTGAAGATCTCGCGAGCAACGGTCAGGTCGTCCTCGGTCACCGGCCCCGAGGTCGAGACGGTCACCGAGGCGTCCGGGGCGTCGAGGTTGAGGCAGGGCTTGCCGTTCTCCCCGAGCCAGGCGCTCGCTCGCAGCTCCGCCGAGCAGAAGGCGATGCTGATCCGCGACGGCTGACCGGGACGCATGGAGACGGTGACGTAGGTGTATGGGCTAAGCGTCATCGACCCGCCACCCCCAGCCCGTTCGGGAGGCCGTGGAACATGCGCTCCACCGCTCCCGCGAACATGGCTGCCTCTCGCGCCAGAGTCCGAGCGAACTCGACGTCGTCGAGGGTGACGTGATCGTTGGCCGAGGTGGTGACGAGCACCTGCGTGCCCCCGAAGACCAGTCCCAGGACCGGTGAGCGCTGTGGATACAAATGGTTCCGCACGTCAGCGCCCTGACCGACCTTGAGCGCGATCGTGCTGACCGGACGCGCCTTCCGCCGCCCCATCACGCCGCGTCCTTGGCAGGAGCGTTCGTCTTACCGGCCGGACGAGGAGCCCGCATCTCACGGACCTTGATCGAGTAGGCCAGCCTTCCGGCCTGGTTGACGTACGGCGTTGCGGTCATGTGGTCGAACTCGACCGGCGTGAACGGCAGCCCGGCCATCGGAGCCGGAGGAACCGGCTGCACCGGGCTGAGGATCTTGACGGAGACGGTCTTCTGAGCCGCCTTGAGTGTCGGGTCCGCGTCCATGACGCTGACCTGCCAGACGAGCTCTCCGCTCTGCTTGTCGCGGGTCTGGACGAAGCGCCCGTTGGTCGAGGCGTCGAAGTCCTTGACGGGCTCGACCTCGCCGACGATGTAGCAGCCGTGCGGGAACACCATGTCGAACGTGACGGGGATGGGACCTTGCAGTGCCATGAGGCATGCTCCTAGCTAGTCGTCTTGTCGCTAACTCGTCTTGTCGAGTTGTCATGAAGGTACCCGCAGGTCAGCGACTTGACAACACGAGTTAGCGGTATTTCTTCAAGATCTTCTGAGGGCTAGGAGGAATCGGCCCATAAGCCACGCGGAAACCATGTCAATCCGTGGCACGGCGTGAAAAGCGGTAATGCGGAGAATGTCCCGAATGAGGAGAAGCGTCGGAAGTGGGCGTGCTTTCAACGAGCCCCTTGCTAGAGGGAGTAAGAGTCTTCCAACTCGTGAAGGTCGCCGGGCAACACCAGGTCCACAACGAGCGCGGGTCGTCCTCCACCGTTGAACACGCTGGCCAGCACCCCGATGACCGGCGCGCTCTTGCGTATCTCCAAGAGCTTGGCTTCGTCCGCTGAAGGGTGCCGGGCGCTCAGCCGTTCGACGACGTGTTGCAGCTTGAGGCCCCTGCTCTCCCGGAGATGTTCCCTGATGCCGGCGGGGAGGGGTTCCGCCTCGGCGAGCAGCGTTCCCTCGGTCTGATGCACCGGACACCACACGGTGAACAGGTCCGTCGGTCGCTCGTCATCACGGAAGAGCACTCGGCGTCGTACGACTGTGGAGCCCTCTGGCACGTCCAAGAGTTTGGCGACTGCCGCAGAGGCCGCCACAGGTCCGGCCTCGATGATCGCGCTGTTCTCGTCGGCTTCCACACGATCCAGGATGGCGCGGCCCGGACGGGGGCTCTGGTTAGATGCGCCTGGCGGAGTCGCCTTCACGAAGGAGCCCTTGCCGTGTTCCCGCTCGATGATGCCGCGGAGTTGGAGAACCTGCAGCGCCCGGACCACCGTCGGGCGGCTCACCTTGAAGTCTCGGACAAGCTGCGTCTCGGAGGGCAGCAGGGAGCCGGGTGGATAGGTCCCGTCCGCGATCTTCTGCCTGATCGTCTGGACGATCTGGGCGTACTTCGGTGGCGCGAACTCTTCTGAGGACATGACGACCATCCAACAACTCGACTTGTCGTAAAGCCTAGTTCGAGTTGGACAGCCTGTCTGCCCCTCAGCTACAGGAAGCGTACGAGCTGGTGGAGGAACCACCTGACTGCGCAACAGACAGTCCCTCCACCAGCACCAAGACGCGACGGAACAGCACCCCTGTTCGCCGACCGCCGCGCCGGCTTATCGAGCCTCGCCGTTGAGCAGGGCGATCCAAACGTCCTGCGTCTTCTTGGCCCGCCAGCGATAGGTCTCGTGAATCTGCTGTACGACCCCATCGAGACGCGTGGTCCGACGAATGTAGGCAAGGCCACCCTCGCGGCAGCGTTCGTAAACGATGTCCTCGCACTCGCAGGTGTACTCGAGCACGCGCGGTGTCCCCTGCTTGCGAACGATCTCTCTCCAGACCAGACGCATGTGATTGGGCCGAGGAGGACCGACATGAGGTGCAAGGCACCCGACGTAGATGTTCACAGCGATGCCCCCGCCCGTCCGGTTCCGTTGCACCGCCAGCACCCATCGCGGTGCCGGTCATCAGGGGCAGCGACGCCTGATTCGTTCTCGGCTACCACCACGGTCCGGCGGCGGCTGACGTACTTCCAGCCCCGCCCTGAGCAGGAGTTACACGGCGCAGTCATGCAACGAGGATTGCCCGATGATCTGTCACGTCTCGATCGCTCCTGCGTACCGTCTGTGATCGGCCCGTCTCTTTTCGTCTCCTCTTTGTCTCGTCCGAGCCCGTCTCTGTCGCTAACCTGGGCTCGTATGGCACCCCAGCCCGAGGCGCGGATCATGAATGACCAGCCGATCCTGTTGAAGACCCTCCTCATGCAACGCCATTGGCAGACGTACAGCACGTTCTGTAAGGAGTACGACAAGGCGGCCAAGAAGGTGGACCCGTCGTTGCAGGGTGGTTGGCCGAGCCGGGCGCAGCTCCACCGGTGGCTGAACGGCGAGCTTAAGGGTCTGCCGTACTCGGGTCACTGCCGCGTCTTGGAGGCGATGTTCCCTGGCAGGTCGGCGCACGAGCTGTTCTCCACAGTTGCCGTCGAGATCCCCGCCCAGAGAACAGAGCCGGACCCAGCCAGAAGCGCCGGCCCCGACGCCGCAGTAACCGCCCCTCAATTGGCCGACGTGACCGCCGTCTTCAGTAGCCGTTCGGCTTTCTCCTCCGCATATCCGGCCTCGTCGTTGTTCGACGACGCGAAGGAGATCAACGCAGCGGGCCTGTCGCTCAACATCCTTTGCCAGAGTTACCCCGATCATCAGCTCAAGCGCCTGCTTGACTCCGGCACGCGCATTCGCTGCCTCTTCCTCGATCCGAAGGGCCAGGCGATCCGCGCCCGCGAAACGGAAGAGGGCTACACCGACAGCACCCTGACGACCCTCACGGCGCTCAACATCAGCATGCTGACCAGGCTGCGCGATCGGATCGACACCACGTCGGCCCAGCGCCTCGAACTCCACGTCTACGATGAGACGATCCGATTCAACCTGATCATCGTGGACCGGGCGTTGTGCGTGGTCCAGCCGTACCTGCCGCAGGCACGCGGAGTCGATTCACCTACCTTTGTGATCACGGACAACACCGCCGCAGAGGGGCTGTTCCCCGTCTTCGACCAGGTGTTCAGGGATATGTGGGAGCGGAGCAAACCCGTATGACCATCGACGCCCGATCGCTGCTCCCCATCGGTGAACAAGCTGTGCAGATCGCCAGCGAGATCATCCGTACCAAGGCTCCCGGCGTCATCACGGCCAAAGGGGATCGAGACATGGCGACGGAGGTGGATTACGCCGTCGAGCACGCCGTGCGGGAGTTCCTGGCTCGTGAGACGCCTGAGATCGGCTTTCTGGGTGAGGAGGAAGGCGGTAGTCGCCTGGGCGATGGCCTTATGTGGGCGCTGGACCCTGTGGACGGGACGGCCAACTTCCTGCACGGCATCCCGCTCTGCGGCGTCTCCCTTGGCCTCGTCGATAAGGACGCCCCCACGCTTGGTGTGATCGACCTGCCATTTTTCAACCTCCGCTATGCGGCGGCCGAAGAGGCCGGCGCTTGCGTCAACGGCTCCGCAATCCAGGTGGGCGATGCCCACGAGCTGCGGAGAGCGATTGTGGCGATCGGTGACTACGCCGTGGGAGAGAACGCCGAAGAGCGTAACCGGCCGAGGCTCGCTCTGACCGAGGAGCTTGCTGCGCGCGTTCAGCGCATTCGGATGTTCGGCTCAGCCGCGATCGATCTCGCGTGGGTGGCACACGGAAGGATAGATGCCGCCATCATGCTCAGCAACAACCCGTGGGATACCGCAGCAGGCGTCATCATCGCCAGGGAAGCGGGGGCAACGGTGATCGATATCGACGGCAGCCCGCACAGCATGACCGCCCAAGCGACCATCGCCGCAAGCCCGAAGCTTGTAGCCGATCTCGTCGAACTCATTGCAGAGGCCCGCAAGGCCGGGGTGTTCGACCGGAAGATTGCCGAATAGCTCTTGTAGGTATCAAGGCGGCGGCGCACGCGCCGCCGCGCGGCCCGAGCTTGCGGGCCGCGCGCTGCGCGTGCGGCCTGGGGGCCGTTCTCGCGCCCGCCCCGCCACTCGGGCCGACCTCCAGCGTGGATACTGATGCGCACGAGGCTGCCGCACGGGCCGCGTCAGGTTTCAGCCCGGCTATACACAAGGATGGCCTTTGACCAGTCGGCCATCCTTTCTATGTAGGACCGAAGAAAAGATCGGCCGCCTCGCGTAAACGGGAGAACGATCAGGGCAGGAACCGTGAACAGCACCACTGTGAGGAGGGGCAGGAGCGCAAGCGCTACCACCAGGACCCTCACCGCACCTGCACCAGTGGCCAGCGCAGAGAACGAGAACATCTGCATGGATCATGAGCCTTTCCGCCGCTTTCAACTTCGTGGGCTCAGCTTCGTCGACGCGGTGAGTGTTGCACTCAGGCAACGTCATGTTGCCTCGAGATTGGCAACACTGGAGAGATGTGCGACCGTGGAGCGTGTCAGATCATCCTTCCTCCAAGCTTGATCCACTTAGTTCAGACTTGGAGCCCGAAGTCCGTGCGCTAGCTGAGCTATTGCGCGGCTACCTTGACTTGACAGGCGTGAGTCTTCGCGCGACCAGCAAGATGTGTCACGTGGATCAAGGCACGTTGTCACGCTACTTAAGCGGAGGCCGCATCCCAGGCTGGCGCTTCGTCGACCAGTTCCTCAGTGTTGCAGCGCAGCAACAGGGGCGCGACCCCACTCAGGAGGAGCGGCTGCAAGCCCGTGAACTGCATGGATCCGCGTTGCGGGGACGTGGCAACACCAAGTGGGTTGTCGAACGGCTTGAACGAGAGTTGGAGGAAGCCCGCGAGGAGAAGCGTTACTCCGCCAAGCGAGAGAAGCTAGTAACGAGAGAGCTAGAGGTGCGTGACGAACGCATCAGCCAACTAGAAAATCAGATCAAGGAGATACAAGTCCAGAACCGGATGCTGGAAGGCTCGGATCGCACTAAGGTGCAACGAGCCATTGAACACAACAAAGCTGATTACGATCAAATCCTTCGGGAGCGCAATGAGCTTGAGCAGAAACGAAGGGAGTTAATCGCTGAACTGGCCCAAGTACGTGCAGCGAAAGATCTTGCAGAGCGTCGATGCGCACAGCTGACGCAAGAACTTGAAGAAGCCAAAGCTAAGCTTGTTGCCGTTGAAGCCATGGACATTACCGCGTGGGAGGAGAGTGATTCGGACGAGGAGGAGGGCGCGGACGATGAACCCCCAGAACCCAAGGCTGAAAGTCCGCTAACTCGGCGAGAGAAAAGGGCAGTTGAGCGCGCGTTGGACCGAAAAACGCTGCAGGTTCATTCTGCCTTGGTCTATCTACTTTCTTTTGCGGTATCTATATATCTTGGGTGGGTCTTCTCGTCGATTGCCCCTCGTTCTGCCTTGGGCAATGCCACTTTGGGAGGCCTTCTTATTCCTGTGGCCCTCACCGTTTTGGCCACACGCACGAGACGCCCCAATGGCTCATGGTTAAGGCACCTTATCGCCAACGTTGTAGTAGTCACCATATGTTTCATTTTGGGAAACCGAATCTGATGCTGTAGTTCTTCAAGTATGGGTGCAAAAGTAGACAGCATCGCAAGATGAGCCGCTCTGCTCTAACCAATTCCCTATGGGCGCTCCGGCTCCGGGATGATCGCCGCACCGGGAGCGAGGCCGTAGGTGGCTGAGGCGGAAGCCTGATCATCCCGTCCGCCATCGACCGGGGCAAGCCGAGCAGACCAGGGCCACGGGGTCAAGGTCGTTCGTCCGGTGGGGCGCTCCACCTTGACCCCGTGGCCCTGGCCCGCTTCCCCTTCGGGCGGGTCGACGGCAGACGGGATGATCAGGAGGCCGGCGTGTGCGCGTCACGCGAGGAAGGCCAGGTCGCAGGCTGATCGTCGTGCCATTAGCGTGCCATTAAGTGCGGTAACGAGGGGTCAACCACGGTCACTCACGACCGGCCTCAGCTCCAGGTCAACGCGTCTACGAGCCAAGATCCCTGCAATTCCCAAGCTGACAGCGCGGGTTCGATTCCCGTCACCCGCTCCAATCGAGAAAGCCCAGGTAGATCGATGAATGCGGTGCCTAGGCTTTGATCTTGTCTGGGTTTGGTTTCGCTGTCGTGCCAGATTCGTCCCAAACGATTGATCTTGCCGTGATCGCCCGACTGGTTCGAGTGCTCCGCCGTCGTCGTCAGCCCTCGCGTCGTCTCCGGGCTCCAGCCTTGCTTGACGATCTCGCTCAACTGCGCAGGGCCGCAACCGCTTCAACGAGGCCGGCGCGCTCCAGAGCGTCGAGAACGTCATAGATGGTCTGTGGCGGCCTAGTGCGTGAGTCCGCGATCTGTTGCACGCAAGCCCAGACGACGCGGTCATCGAAGTCAATCTGATCAAGGACGAAATCGTCCGGGCTTTTGGCATCTACGCCCCATGTGGCCAGCGTCTCGACGGGGAAGTCCCGCAGGTTCGACGTCACGATCACCTGGGCGTTCGCCTTGATGGCTGCAGCCAGCACGTGCCTGTCGTCAGGGTCCGGCAGTTTAAGACCCTCGACGATCGGCTCGTACCCTTCCACAATGCAGTCGGGGACGGCGTCAATCATCAGTTCACGCAGGCGCTCCAGCTTGGCTGGAGCGAGATCCGGCAGATTCGCGGCGAGGTTCCGCTGTACCTCATCCAGGATCGCGTGCGTCCACTTCGCCTGGACCAGGCCAGATTGCGCTAGCCCCGTTTTCCGCACGTCGGGTTGATTGAAGATCGTCGGGTTTGCTGTGGTGATCGTCGTCGCGGTATGACCTGGCAGATGAGGCAGCGTGCGCAGTGGGGCCAGGCCAGTGTCGAGAAGATGCTCGGAGCATTACCGGTGGTGGCCGCGTTCTGCTCGCGGCTGCGGATCCGGGAGCTGGTGGATGCGGCTTGTCC
>NZ_SMJZ01000182.1 GCF_004348345.1 Nonomuraea longispora | reverse complement strand
GGGAGGAGAGGGCGCAGGGGGTGGGCCTGGCGGACTTCCTCGATGCGCGAGGCGTCTAAGACTGAGGGCGCGCTCGTCTTCTCCGGGTTGATGTCGGCTTCGAGGGAGCGACGCCACGACGCCATGATCAGACGGCGTGGGGAGTGCGGCCAGTCCTGGCCGGCCGCCACCGCTTCGTGTGCTCCGCGAAGCGAGCGGGAGTATTCGTCGAGATGGGCGTAACTCATCAGTCACTCCAAGTAGTCAGCTCGACTATCCGTCCTGAAAGCCTTTCACGCAAGCCATTCGTGATGATTGCGTACTGTGATCGAACGGACGCAACGTGTGCGCAACGTTCGGTCTCCTAGCGTTCCTGCCCGACGCGCTGGTTCATCGGCGTGAGGCCGGGTCTCGGCGCTGGAGGGGGGCCTGAGACCCGGCCGGACACCTCCGAAACGCCCCCGAACGCCCGGTGGGGAACACGCCGGGCGAGGAGCGGATCATCCGGGCAGAGGCCCTGGGACGAAACATGGGGACGCCACCAGTACATGACGCCGCCCAAACACCGTAGGCTCGTGGCAGTCAAGAACGCGGAGCCACGAGGAGCGCACGACGGTGAACCCAGGGGATGTCAACCTGCAGCAGCTGCTGGAGCAGGCACAGCTCATGCAGCAGCAGCTTGTGAGCGCCCAGCAGGAGCTCAACGATGCGCAGATCGAGGGCTCAGCAGGCGGCGGCATGGTCACCGCCGTCGTCAACGGCTCGGGCGAGCTGCTCGAGCTCAAGATCGACCCGAGCGTGATCGACGCCGGCGACGCGCAGGACACCGCTGACACGATCGCCGACCTGGTGATCGCGGCCGTCCGCGACGCCGTGCGCGCGGCCGCCGACCTGCAGCAGGAGAAGCTCGGCCCGCTCGCCCAGGGGCTGGGTGGCGGCGGCCTCGGACAGTTGCCAGGATTCTAGGCATGTACGAAGGGGTCGTCCAGAATCTGATCGACGAGCTGGGGCTGCTGCCCGGCGTCGGTCCCAAGAGCGCGCAACGGATCGCGTTCCACCTGCTGGCGGCCGATCCAGCCGATGTCAAACGGCTGGCGCACGCGTTGCTGGAGGTCAAGGAGAAGGTGCGGTTCTGCCGCACGTGCGGCAACGTGGCCTCCGAGGAGGAGTGCCGCATCTGCCGTGACGCGCGCCGCGACACCCATGTGATCTGCGTGGTCGAGGAGTCGAAGGACGTCGTGGCGATCGAGAAGACGCGCGAGTTCCGCGGCACCTACCACGTGCTCGGCGGCGCGATCAGTCCGATCGACGGTGTCGGCCCCGACGACCTGCGCATTCGTGAGCTCATGACGCGGCTGGCCGACGGCCGCGTCACCGAGCTCATCCTCGCCACCGACCCCAATCTCGAGGGGGAGGCGACGGCGACCTACCTCGCCCGTCTGGTCAAGCCGATGGGTGTGAAAGTGACACGACTGGCCAGCGGTCTGCCTGTGGGCGGTGACCTCGAATATGCCGACGAGGTCACCTTGGGCCGCGCGTTCGAGGGACGGAGGCTGCTGGATGTCTGACGAGTGGAGCGCGCTGGCGGAAGAGATCTCCGGGCACGCACAGGACTACGTCGACGGGTTGACGAGGGTCGCGGGCGGCGAGGGCGGCGACGCCATATGGTCGCTGCTGCTGGTGGAGGTCGCCCAGGTGAGCCTGGCGGGCGCCAAACTCGGCGCCAACCGCGACGTGATCCTGGCCGGCAACTACGAGCCGCCGATGAGCGAGGACCCCGACATCGACGGCGTGCGCACGGCGCTGGCGGAGCGGCTGGAGGCGGTCGACGACTACGCCGAGGTGTTCGACCCGTACAAGGACACGGGGGTCACCCCCTACCGGCTGTCCGACGACCTGACGGCGGTCGCCGCCGACCTCATTCACGGGCTGCGCCACTATCACGCGGGCCGGCCGCACGAGGCACTTTGGTGGTGGCAATACTCTTATTTCAACACCTGGGGCAACCACGCGGGTGCCGCCATGCGGGCGCTGCAGGCGCTGGCCGCGCATTCGCGGCTTGACGTGGCCGAGGAGACCACGACGGTTTGAAGATCGTCCACATGGCGGCAGGGTCCCTCGGGCTCATGAGACGGCCCCAGTAGACTGGCAGCTCACAGTCCAGACCGGGAGACTTCTTGTGGCCCTCGTTGTGCAAAAGTACGGTGGTTCGTCCGTCGCCGACGCGTCCTGCATCAAGCGGGTCGCGCAACGGATCGTCGCGACGAAAAAAGCCGGCAACGACGTGGCCGTGATCGTCTCCGCGATGGGCGACACGACCGACGAGCTGCTCGATCTGGCCGAGCAGGTGTCGCCGCTGCCTCCGGGCCGCGAGCTCGACATGCTGCTGACCTCGGGCGAGCGGATCTCGATGGCCCTGCTGGCGATGGCGATCGCCAACCTCGGCCACGAGGCCCGCTCGTTCACCGGCTCGCAGGCGGGTCTGATCACCAATTCGGTGCACGGCAAGGCGCGCATCATCGACGTGACGCCGAGCCGCATCAGCGAGGCGATCGACCAGGGCCACATCGCGATCGTGGCCGGCTTCCAGGGTGTCTCGCAGGACACGAAGGACATAACGACGCTGGGTCGTGGCGGCTCCGACACCACGGCGGTCGCGCTGGCGGCGGCGCTCGAGGCCGACGTGTGCGAGATCTACACCGACGTCGACGGCGTCTACACCGCCGATCCGCGCATCGTGCCCACGGCGCGGCAGATCCCCAGAATCTCCTACGACGAGATGATGGAGATGGCCGCCTGCGGGACGAAGATTCTGCACCTGCGCTGCGTCGAGTATGCTCGCCGCTTCAGCCTGCCGATCCACGTACGCAGCTCGTTCAGCACCAAGGAGGGCACGTGGGTCGTGTCCGACCCTTACACCGAAGGAACCGAGATGGAGCAGCCGATCATCTCCGGCGTCGCGCACGACCGGAGCGAGGCCAAGATCACTGTTGTCGGGGTGCCCGACAAGGTCGGCGAGGCTGCCTCGATCTTCAAAACACTGGCCGACGCCGAGATCAACATCGACATGATCGTGCAGAACGTCTCGGCCGCGGCCACCGGCCGCACCGACATCTCCTTCACGCTGCCCACGGCTGACAGCCAGGCCGCGCTGACGGCGCTGAAGAAGGTCCAGGAGCGGATCGGTTACGAGTCGCTGCTCTTCGACGACCAGATCGGAAAGGTGTCGCTGATCGGAGCGGGCATGCGTTCGCACCCCGGCGTCACGGCGACGTTCTTCGCGGCCCTCGCCGACGCGGGGGTCAACATCGAGATGATCTCCACGTCGGAGATCCGCATCTCTGTCGTGGTCGGAGAGGACGGTGTCGACGCGGCCGTGGGGGCCGCCCACCGTGCCTTCGATCTCGACGCCGACCAGGTCGAAGCCGTGGTGTATGGAGGAACCGGACGATGAGCAGCAGGCCCAATCTGGCCCTGATCGGCGCGACCGGCGCCGTGGGCACCGTGATGCGCGACATCGTGTCGACGCGTGAGGACATCTGGGGCGAGATCCGTCTCGTCGCCTCGGCCCGTTCGGCGGGCAAGGTCCTGCGCGTGCGCGGCGAGGACGTCGTGGTCCAGGCGCTCGCGCCCGAGGTCTTCGACGGCATCGACGTGGCCATCTTCGACGTGCCCGACGAGGTGTCGGCCGAGTGGGTGCCGATCGCGGCCGCCCGCGGTCCCGTCGTGATCGACAAGTCGGGCACGTTCCGCATGGAGCCCGACGTGCCGCTGGTGGTGCCCGAGGTCAACCCGCTCGACGCGCGCAACCGGCCGCGCAACATCATCTCCACGCCCAACTGCACGACGTTGTCGATGATGGCGGCCATGGGCGCGCTGCACGCCGGGTTCACGCTCTCCGAGCTGGTCGTCGCCTCCTACCAGGCGGTGTCGGGCGCCGGCGTGGCCGGTTCCGCGCGGCTCTACGACGAGGTCGAGGCCCTGGCGGGCGACCGCAGCCTCGGTCAGGTGGCCGGTGACGTACGCGGGGTGCTGGCCGACAAGCTGCCCGGCGAGTCGCCGTTCCCGGCGCCGATCGCGTTCAACGTGGTTCCGTGGGCCGGCTCCTACAAGGAGGGCGGCTGGGCCTCCGAGGAGCTCAAGCTCCGCAACGAGTCCCGCAAGATCCTCGGCATCCCGGAGCTCAAGGTCTCCGCGACCTGCGTGCGCGTACCAGTGATCACGACTCACTCGCTGGCGGTGCACGCGCGGTTCGAGCGCGAGATCACGGTCGCCGACGCGCATCGGGTCCTGGAGGCGGCGCCGTCGGTGGTCCTCATGGACGACCCGGCCGGAGGGGTGTTCCCGACGCCGCTCGAGGTGGTGGGCAACGACCCGACCTACGTCGGCCGTGTCCGCCAGGCGGTCGACTTCCCCAACACGCTCGACCTGTTCGTGTGCGGTGACAACCTGCGCAAGGGGGCGGCGCTGAACGCGGCGGAGATCGCCGAGCTGGTCGCGTCCGAGAAGTGACCGGATGATGTGGTGTGACGCCGTGGGTGCCGCACGGCGTCCGCCGCAGGTCCTCTCACCGGAAGAGGATGTCCCAGTGGTCGCCTTCGTCGGCGTAGACGGTGCCTGATCCGTCTCGGTAGAGCCGGGCGCCGTCGCTGCGGACTCCGGCACGATCGGACGTTGTATGGATGTGCCGGTCGATACAGGAATTGTGTGAGATATCCAGCTTGTAGCCGTTGCCGTGGCTGTACTGTCCGGGCGCGTGGCCGGTCTCCGTACCGCCCGTCACCATGATCGGGCAGCCGCTCGCGCGCTTGAGCTTGATGATGCCGGCGATGGTCCCCGCCCGTACGGAGTCGAACGAGGTGCAGTGGCGCAGGTGCTTGCTCGCGCAGTTGCCCGTCGACTTCGTACGCAGGCCCGAAATCTTCAGCCAGCCGGCGGCGGTGGCGTGGGTCAACTGCGCGGCCGCCCGCCGGGGCATCGCGCGTGCCAGGTTCACGCCGCCGCGCATGTGAGCCTTGTGCCGCCGCATGTGGCGCTTCTTGGCCTTGGCGCGTTGTCGCGCTTTGGAGGCCTGTGGGCGGCGTTCCGCGGGCGACAGGTTCGCCCGCGGCTGGGCCGTCCACGACTCAACCCGCGTCGTGTCCGGCAGTTGCCTGCCTTCCATGAGCCACCGCAGGTCTTCCAGCGGCCAGTTCCGCAGGGCCGCCAAATCGTCACGGTCCATCATGAGGTTTTCGTGCGCCGAGGGTCCGGCGGGCAGCGGCCTGGTCTCGGAGGCGCCGGACTGCGTCTCCGCCATGGCCGCCCGCAGCGGTTGCGGGAGGGGATCCTCCCACCCGTCGGGCCCGGCCTCGTTGGGACCGCTTCCTGCCCGCTGCCCATCGGGGTGGGTGGCGGCGGAGGCGGTCGAGGCCAGCGCGATGATGGTGATCTCTATGCCGATGAGCGCGACTACGATGAGGCGCACTGTTCCACGTATCCACATGTCGATGCCTTTTCGCGGAAATAGCCCTTCCGCCTGAAACGACAATCCCACCATTCACTGGAGATAACTCATGCCGCGGATGCAACTTTGCCGTGGATCGGCGATCACCGTGCGGCTCCATGACCTAACCAGGTCTCCCGACGTACAGTGACGAACGTGTCCGAAGCCCGAAACCGTGGATCGGAGAGCACCCGGGAGCTCATCGTCGAGACGGCGTTGCGGCTGTTCAGGGAGCGCGGCTTCGACGCGACCACCATGCGCGCCATCGCCGCGGAGGCCGGGGTGTCCGTGGGGAACGCCTACTACTACTTCGAGAGCAAGGAGGCGTTGATCCAGGCGTACTACGATCGCGCCCAGGCCGAGCACGAGGAGGCATGCAGGGATTTCCTGGAGACCGAGGACACGTTCGCGGCCCGGCTGAGCGGGGTGCTGCGCGAGTGGGTACGCGTCTCCGAGCCCTACCACGAGTTCGCCGTGAAGTTCTTCAAGCACGCGGCCGAGCCGACCAACCCGCTGAGCCCGTTCAGCGAGCAGTCGTCGCCGGCGCGGGAGGCGTCCATCGCGATCTACCGCCAGGTCGTCGAGGGCTCGCGCGACCGCATGAACGCCGAGTTGCGGGAGGAACTGCCCGAGCTGCTGTGGTTGTTGTCCATGGGGATGGTGCTGTTCTGGGTGCACGACACCTCGCCGGGGTGCGCCCGTACGTACCGGCTGATCGAGGTCACGGTGCCGCTGGTGGACCGGCTGGTAGGCCTGTCGCACCTGCCGGGGCTCCGGGGCATCACGAAGGACTTCATCGCGGCGGTGCACGAACTCCGCGCCTAGTCCCCATACCGAGCGGTTGGTAGGGTTGGACGCGTCCAGCGTCCGACCGGACGCGGCAGTGCTGGAGGACGTGCATGACGCAGCAGTGGGGCATGACCATTCCCTTCTACGACCGTTCGCTCGCGAGGTCGCAGAAGCTGATCGCGGAGTTGCCCGAGCTCGGCTACACCGACGCGTGGTCGGCCGAGGTGAACGGCGTCGACGGGTTCACGCCGCTGGCCCTGGCCGCGCAGTGGGCGCCCGGCATCCGGCTGGGCAGCGCCATCGTGCCCGTATCGACGCGCGGCCCCGGGCTGCTGGCCATGTCCGCGGCCACGCTGGCCGATCTGGCCCCCGAGCGGTTCGTGCTGGGCATCGGGGCGTCCTCGCCGGCCATCGTCGAGCGGTGGAACGCGGGCACCTTCGACAAGCCGTACGCGCGTACCCGGGACACGCTGCGTTTTCTCAAGAAGGCGCTGGCCGGTGAGAAGGTGTCGGAGGCGTACGAGACGTTCGAGATCAAGGGCTTCAGGCTCGAACGCGCTCCCAAGGCGCCGCCGAAGATCGTGCTGGCCGCGCTGCGGCCGGGCATGTTGCGGCTGGCCGCCGCCGAGGCCGACGGCGCCATCACCAACTGGCTCTCCCCGGAGGACGTACGCCGCGTACGCGCCGAGATCGGCCCCGGCACCGAGCTGATCGCCCGCCTGTTCGTCTGCGTCAGCGAGGACACCGCCCAGGTGCGCGAGATGGCCAGACGCATGCTGGCCGGCTACCTCACCGTCCCGGTGTACGCCGCCTTCCACGACTGGCTGGGCCGCGGCGAGACGTTGCGGCCGATGCACGAGGCCTGGGCGGCGGGCGACCGGCAGGCCGCGCTGAAGGCCATCCCCGACGAGGTGGTCGACGACCTCATCGTGCACGGCGACGCGGCCACGTGCCGCGCCAGGATCCAGCAGTACGTCGACAACGGGCTCGACACCCCCGTCCTCGCCCCCATCCCCGGCGGCGAGGTCTCCATCGACCAGGCGGTGCGCGACCTGGCTCCCCGGGCCTGAGGAGGCGACGTGGACGACGTACTGAGGCTGGACGCGCTCGGTCAGGCGCGGGCGGTCAGGAACGGGCAGGTCTCGGCGCGTGAGCTGGCCGAGGCCGCGATCGCCCGCATCGAGGCCCGCGACGGCGAGCTGAACGCGGTCGTCCACCGCCGCTTCGAACGCGCGCTGGCCGAGATCGACGCCATTCCGGCGGACGCGCCCTTCCGAGGGGTGCCGATCCTGCTCAAGGACCTGGGCTGGCGGCAGGCGGGGGAGCCGTACAGCGCGGGCTCGTCGGTGCGCGACGGCGTGGTGGACGCCCCGGACGGGTACGGCGTCGTCAGGCTGCGCGAGGCCGGGTTCGTCATGCTGGGGCGGACCAACACCCCGGAGTTCGGCTCCACGATCACCACGGAGCCGCTGGCGTTCGGGCCGACGCGCAACCCGTACGATCCGGCGTACTCCGCGGGCGGGTCGAGCGGCGGTTCGGCGGCGGCGGTGGCAGCCGGCATGGTGGCGCTGGCCACCGCCAGCGACGGGGGCGGCTCGATCCGCATCCCCGCGTCCGTGTGCGGCCTGGTGGGGCTCAAGCCGAGCCGCGGCCGGGTCAGCCTGGGCCCGGCGCTGGGCGAGGGGTGGAGCGGGTTCTCGTGCCCCGGGTTCGTCAGCAGGAGCGTACGCGACACGGCGGCGGCGCTCGACGTCGTCTCCGGCATGCGGCCCGGCGATCCGTACGACGCCCCGCCGCTGCCCGGCCCGCTGGCCGCGGAGGTGGGGGCGGATCCCGGGCGGCTGCGGATCGGGTTCCTCACCACGCATCCCAGGGGTGACGTACCGGAGGCGCCCGAGGTCGCCGAGGCCGTCACCAGGGCCGCGGCGCTGCTGGACTCGCTGGGCCACGAGGTCTCCCCAGGAGGCCCCGAGGCGCTCGCCGACCCTGACTTCCCGCACCACTTCGGCGACATCGTGGCCAACAACCTGGCGGCGCAGGTCGCGAGCCTGGGCGCGGCCCGCGGCAAGCCCGTGGACGTGGAGGAGCTGGAGCCGCGCAACGCCGTCATGGTGGGCACGGCCCGGAACCACAGCGCGGCCGACCACATCCTGGCCACGCAGTGGATCGACGGCTTCCGCCGGCGCATGGCCGCCTGGTGGAGCGCCGGCCACGACCTGCTGCTGATGCCGTCGCTGGGGGTCGCGCCGTTCCCGCTGGGCTGGATCCCGGCCGACGACCTCAGCCTGAGCTTCGGCAGGACCGCGCACGCCGTGGCCTACACCTCGCCGGTCAACGCGACCGGGCAGCCCGCCGTCTCGCTGCCCCTGCACAGGACCGCGGCGGGGCTGCCTGTGGGCGTACAGCTGGTGGCGGCGGCCGGCCGGGAGGATCTGCTGGTCAGGGTGGCCTCGCAGGTCGAGCGGGTCTGCCCGTTCGAGCATGCGGCGCTGGCCTGATCGTCAGGAACTCGTGGCCCCGGCGACGCGTTATGTCGTGAAGAGCCGGGGGTAGGGGGATTCTCATGATGGCAAAGGCAGCACGCGCGGCGGCGGCGTGGCGGACCTACCGCGAGGTGACCAAACCAGGGTCGCCCGCGTTGATGACCAGGGTCCGGGCGATCCCGCGGATGATCGGCGCGGTCATGCGCGGCCAGTACGACGGCATGGGCAAGGGCAAGCTGGGTCTGCTCGCGCTTGGCGTGGTCTACATCGTGTCGCCGGTCGACGTGCTTCCCGACTTTCTCATGCTGATCGGCGTCGCCGACGACTTCGGCGTGTTCCTGTGGCTGGCCGCCTCGCTGCTCGGCGAGAGCGGGCGTTACGTCCAGCACGAGCGCAGCGTCATACAGGCCCGCGTCGAGGGCCTCGAACAGGCCTAGATCTCCTCCATGCGCAGCCAGGCGCGCGACGGCAGCGGGTGACCGAAGAGGCGGGCCGCGTTGCCGTACGCGACCCGTGCGATGTCGGCGGGCGGCAGCGCGCCCAGGTTGTGCGCCACCGACGTCTGGGTGTCGGGCCAGGTCGAGTCGGAGTGGGGATAGCCGCTCTCCTGCAGCACGTGGTCGAGGCCCACGGCGAGCCGCACCCCCGACAGCGCGTGGTCGTCGCGCGTGCCGAAGAAGAAGTTGCGGCGCAGCACCTCACTCGGCTTGAGCCCGCCCTCCCATGACGCCTCGCCGGCGACCGGATGGTCGAGGGCGTAGTCGGCGCGCTCGGCCAGCATCGGCAGCCAGCCGACGCCACCCTCCACGATGAGGATGCGCAGCGCGGGGAACCGCAGCGGCAGCCCCGACCAGAGCCAGTCGGCGCAGGCGAACATGGCGCTCGTCGGCATCAGCGTGGTGATCGCTTCGAGTGGCGTGTCGGGGGAGGGCACCGGCGACCAGGACGCGTCGCCCGTGTGCAGGGCGACGACGGTGCCGGTTTCCTCGCAGGCGGCGAAGAACGGATCCCAGTGGCCGGAGTGGATCGACGGCAGCCGCAGCCTGGTCGGGAACTCGGGGAACACCACGGCCTTGAAGCCCTTGGCGGCGTTGGCGCGGATCTCCTTGGCGGCGACGTCGGGATCGGGCAGCCACGGGAGCTGCAGGCCGATGACCCGCTCCGGGTAGGTGCCGGCCCAGACGTCGATGTGCCACTCGTTCCACGCCTTGACCAGGGCCAGGCCGAGCTCCTGGTCACGGGTCCTGGCGAACGGCATGCCCGACTGGCCGGCCAGCATGCCGGGGAAACAGAGCGCGGCCCAGATGCCCGCGACGTCCATGTCGTTGATGCGGGACTCGATGTCGTGGCAACCCGGGCGCATGTTCTCGAACCGGACGGGGTCGAGGGTCCACTGTTCGCGTGGCAGCCCCGCGCCGACGTCGATGCCGGCGCACGGATAGGTGGCCCCGCCGTAGCGCCAGACCTGGTGACCCGCCTCCGTCTCCACGACCTTGGGCGCGACCTCGGCGTATTTCTCCGGCAACCGGCCATCGAACAAGTCGGGAGGCTCGATCAGGTGATCGTCGGCGGAGATGATCACGTAGTCGCGCCGCCTCGGGTCTGGGTCGGGGAGCAGCGGCGTAGTCACGCACGTAACCGTACGACGAGGGGATAACGTCGAACAAGCTGCGACGTATCCGTTGGGTCTCCGAGATCACCACATCGCGAGCCGACTGGAGTCAAGGCGCCTCGGTCAAGAAGTGATCGCGCAGCTCATCGACGGTGTCCTGGGCGATCCCGAGCACTTGGCCGGTGTACGCCTCGACCGAGCCGTGCCGGTGGGTGAGATCGGTCAGGAAGAGCCGCATGGCCTCCGCCGGGGCCATTCCGAACCCCGGCCACGTGGAGTCACCCGGATTTCTCCTGCTCCGGTCGGCGCGGAACCGGTCGGTCGCCAGCCCTGTGAGTGCGTAGTCGGCCACGATGTCGTCCTCGCTGACCCCCGCCAGCGACAGGACCAGCGCGGCGAGCACGCCGGTACGGTCCTTGCCGGCGGCGCAGTGGATGACGACCGGGGCGTTGTCGGCTCGCGCGATGGTCTCCAGCGCGATCCTGAGGTTCGCCACGCCGTCGTCGGTCACCTCCAGGTAGCGGTCGGCGAGGTAACGCTCGATGCCGATCTCCTCGTGGTAGGTGGTGGCGGTGTTCCAGCGGCGGCCCTCGATGGGCAGGTTCTGGTAGAGCAGGCCGTCGGTCTCGGGCACGCGGCCGTTCTTCTCGACCTCGAACGCGTGCCGCAGGTCGATGACGCTGCGTACGCCCAGGTCGCGGAAGGTCGTGAGGTCGTCACCGGCCAGCCAGCCGAGGGAGTCGGCTCGGTAGAGCCGCCGCCACCGGACGACGCGCCCATCTTTCGTGAAATATCCGCCTACGTCGCGGAAATTGCAGAGATTGGTGAATGTGATGTGGCGCACCCTCACCACCCTAGCGGGGAGAAGTCCGAGCCCCCTCAGCGTCGGCCCTCCCAGCCTCCGCCCCGTCAGAGCCTTCCGCTGCGGCCATGCGTTCGGCCACCTCGCGGCGGATCAGCAGGATCCAGCCGCCGAGGGCGATCCCGATGAACAGCCACCACTGGACCCCGTAGGCCAGGTTGAGACCGCCACCGGCGCCTACGTCGGGTTCCGGCACCGGCACGGGCGCCGCGGCCGGCCGCGGCTGCTGCTCGGTCAGCTCCACGTAGCCGCCCACCAGTGTGTACGGCAGCCCTTTCCCGATCGTGTCCGTGTTGATCAGCAGCACCTGACCGGGCGGCAGCCCTGAGCGCTCCCTGATGCCGCTGGACTCCTCGCTCTCGCTCGGGCGCAGCCGGCCGGTGACGGTGACCTGCCCCGTGGGAGGCGGCGGCACCTCGGGCGGGGTGTCGGCGGTGGCGCCCGCCCTGACCCAGCCCCTGTTGACGATCACCGCCGTGCCGCGGCCGGTGACGAGCGGGGTCAGGACGTAGTAGCCGGCCCTGCCCTCCTGCGGACGGCGGCGTACGACCAGGGCGTGGGACGGGTCGTACGTGCCCGCCACCGTCACCTTCCTGAACCGGTCGTCCTCACGGACCGGCCGCCCGGGGGTCGCCAGCCGTTCCAGCGGCACCGGCGGGGCCTCGATGTTGGCGGTGACCCGCTCGCTGTTGGCGGACCGTTCTTCGAACCGCCCGAACTGCCACCGCCCGAGGAACACGAAGGCGGGGATGACCAGCAGCACCACCACGTGGAGCGCGAGCCACCGAGGCGTCAGAAGGAACCGGTACACGCTCTCAAGACTAGGCGCAAAGAGGGCCGCCACCTGCGTCGGGCCGCTCACGCGCTCCTGAGCTCGGCTCCTTCGCCGGGGACGGGCGTGACCTCGCGCGGGCCGCTCACGTCGTGGCCGTCGGTGCAGCGGAAGTGCTGCGCGACGGGGGCGCCGCAGCCGCGGTGGGTGAGCCGGACGGGCGGCCCGTCGTCGTCGGACAGGTATTTGTCGCCCCAGTGCATGAGCGCGACCATCAGCGGATAGAGGTCACGGCCCTTGTCGGTGAGCCGGTATTCGTCGCGCTGACGCTGCCCCGGCTCGCGGTAGGGCTCCTTGCGCAGCAGGCCCTCGTCGACCAGCCGGGCCAGGCGGGCGCTGAGCACCTGGCGAGGGGCTCCGGTGGTCGCCTGCATGTCGGCGAAGCGCCGCACGCCGCTGAACGCCTCGCGCAGCACGAGGAAGGTCCACTTCTCCCCGACGATGTCGAGGGTGCGCTCGATCGAGCATTTGTCCGCTCGGAGATCCATGCGAGACGGCACGTTCATCTCGCCATTATATCTGAGTTCCATTGACAGACTCAGGCGTGACAGGGCAGGCTGAGTTCGTGAATGGAACTCAGATCCGTCCTGCCTGTCCTGACGACGAGGAGGGGATCAGACGTTTCCTGGCGCGTCTGTCGCTGCACACGCAGACGTTGCGCTTCTTCACCGGCGTCGCCAACCCCGCCGCCGGTCTTGTGCGCACGCTGCTGGCCGTGGACGAGCACCGCGACGCGCTCGTCGCCACCGCCGGGGGCGACGAGATCGTCGGGCACGCCATGAGCTATCGGGGCGGGTGCAGCGACGTGGAGATCGCCGTGGTGGTGGCCGACCAGTGGCAGGGGATCGGCCTCGGGCCGCGCCTGGTCGACACGCTGCTCATGCGGGCCGCCGTACGGGGGGCGAGGACCGTGGGGATGGACGTCCTCGGCGAGAACCGGCGGGTGCTGCGACTCATCCGCAGGTTCTGGCCGGACGCCGAGATGACGGTCGCCTCCGGTGCCGTGGCGGTGACCGCTATGATCGATAGGCACGGGCTATTTGCGGAATAACGTTCTGGTGGCACACCATTGACAGCGTGAAGAGTGTCAAGAACGGACGCGACGGCCGGACCCGCATCATCGAGGGTGCCCTCCGGCGGTTCAGCCAGGACGGCGTCTCCGCCACCACCCTGGCCAGCCTCCGCGAGGAAAGCGGCGTGAGCGTCGGCAGCTTCTACCACCACTTCGCCAGCAAGGAGCATGTCTTCGGCGTGCTGTACGCCGAGATCCTCACGGCCTACCAGAGCGCCTTCCTCGCCGAACTGGTCAGCCACGAGGAGGCCCGCGACGGCATCGAGGCCGTGGTGGCCTTCCACATGCGCTGGGCGGGCGAGCACCCCGAGCGGGCCAGGCTGCTGGTCAGTGAGCGCCCGCCGCGCAAGCACGAGCCGGGCGGTGCCGAGGTGGCCGAGGAACGCCGCGCGTTCTTCCGCAAGGTGTCCGACTGGTGGCGGCCGCACATGAAGAACGGCCTGCTCCAGCCCGTGCACCCGACCATGTGCTACGTGCTGTGGCTGGGGCCCGCACAGGAGATGTGCCGCCTGTGGTTCGCGGGCGCCCACACGCCTACCGACGAGGAGATCAGGGGCCTGGGCGAGGCGGCCTGGCAGAGCCTGCGCCAGCGACCCGACTGACGGCACGCGCAGCGACCACCCCGCCGGCGGACGGTGCCATCACGCCGGGTTCCGGATCCGCACGCTCGCGGGCGTTCGTGTGCTTGCGGGCGTCCGTGTCACACCGGTTGACGGGTCGGTGATGCCACCCGCCGGCTGTGCCCGTCGAGGGTGATGTCGAGCCGCGGGCCGCCGCGCTGCCTGCGCAGGTCGTCGCGGTGCCGCGGCGCGGGCAATCCACGAGACGTCCATGCACGGTGGTAGTCGGAGCAGGCCCTGAAGCACTCGTCGGGGACGAACCAGTATCGGATCATGCGTGGGATTCCGCGATGAAAGGATGGACTTGTGGAACGACTGCGCGATCATCTCCTGGAGACCGGTTACACGATCGACGGCGTACGCGAGCGCCTCGGCGCGACGGCCGCCTCCGCGCTGTCCAGGGAGGAACTGGTCCCGGCGCTGCGCGCCACCGCCGACGGCGACCCGCTGGCGGCGCTGATCAGGTTGTGGTGGCTGGGCGTTCCCGTGCCGGCGAAGGGGCTCGCGCCGGAGGTCATGCGCTCCGGGCTGGTCGAGGCGGACGGCGACCAGGTCCGCGCGACCGTGCACCTGCAACCGTGGGAGACCGGCGGCTACCTCGTCTCCGACCGCAAGGTCAGGCCGGGCGACCCCGCGCTGCGGCCCGACCATGTCGTGGGTGCCGGCGGCGCCTCGGCCAACCTGGCCCAGCTCGTCACCCGCCGCCCGGTCGGGCGCGCGCTCGACCTCGGCACGGGGTGCGGTGTGCAGGTGCTGCACCTGGACGGGCGGGCCGGGCACATCGTGGCGACCGATCTCAACCCCCGGGCGCTGGAGCTGGCCAGGCTGAGCTGGGAGCTGTCCGGGGTCTCCGGGGTGGACGCGCGCACCGGGTCGATGTTCGAGCCGGTCGGGGACGAGTTGTTCGACCTGGTCGTGAGCAACCCGCCGTTCGTGATCGCCCCGCGGGGGAGGCTGACCTACCGCGAGACGGGCGCCGGCGGCGACGACTTCTGCCGCGACCTCGTTCGCGAGACGCCCCGCCACCTCAGACCCGACGGCCAGGCCCACTTCCTGGCCAGCTGGATGCACGTCGAGGGCGAGGACTGGCACGACCGCGTCGGCGGCTGGCTGCGCGAGACCGGCTGCGACGCCTGGGTGGCGCAGCGCGACGTGCAGGACCCCGCCGAGTACGTCGAGCTCTGGCTCAGGGACGCCGCCGAGCAGGGCACCAGGAGCTACGCGGAGCACTACGACCGCTGGTTGTCCTGGTTCGAGGAGCACAAGGTCGAGGCCATCGGGTTCGGCTGGATCTCGATGCGCAACTCGGGCACGCTCGACCCGGTCGTACGCGTCGAGCACCTCACCCACCAGGTCAGCCTGCCGGTCGGCGACTACGTCGACTCGGTGCTCGACACCGTCGCGGCCGCCCACCGGGCCGGCGACCTCGACACCGCGCGGTTGCGTACCGTGGAGGGCCTGCTCGACGAGCGGATCGGCCTGCCCGGCGCGGAAGACCCGATCCGCATCGTGCTGCGGCAGACGCAGGGCCTGCGCCGCACCAGGGAGGTCGGCACGGTGGAGGCCGCGCTGGCCGGCGTGTGCGACGGCCAGCTGGCGCTGGGACCGCTGCTCAACGTGATCGCCGAGCTGGTCGGCGACGGCGAGATTCCCAACGCCGACGCGGTCAGGCCCCTCATCGCCGAGGGATACTTCCTTCTTTGATCCGGCATTGATCGGACGTTGACACCTCGGGTGGAGGCTCAAGGCCAGGCACGGCCCTGGGGGGTTCGAGGGCCGTGTCAGGTCCGGCCGGTCGTCTGTGTGAGGCGGCTGCCGCTCGCGGAGCATCCCGATGACCGGGCCCCCTGGCGACGCGTGGCGGCGAAGGATGACCGGCCGGGCCGAACCTCAGTCGATCACGGGCACCTCGTGACTCCCTAAGGACAGCCTTGATCAACCATGTGTGGATGACACGTCTGGACGACGAGCTGTACTCAGGACTCGACGACGGGCTCGCCGTCGGTCCCACTGACGGAACCGGTGACGGGCTCGCGGACGGCGTCGTCGGTGGGGACGCCGTCGAGCAGGGCCTTGAGATCGCCGGCCTCGGGAGCGCCGAGCCGGGAGAAGATCTCGAAAGCCTGCCGTAGGCAGTCGAGACTCCTCCTCGCGGCGCCCGGCTCGTGACCGAGGCCGCGCAGCGCCTTGCCGAGCACGGTGAGCGAGAGCGCCTCGCCGTAGGGGTGGCCGATGTCGCGGGAGACCATGAGGGCCTGCTCGGCGTGGCGTACGGCGTCGGGGTAGCGCTCGGCGGCGATGAAGGTCTCGGCCAGCCTGGAGCACACGCGCTGCTCCCAGACCCGTTGCCTGCTGGCCCGGAAGAAGGCCAGGCACTCGGCGTGGTGGTGCACGGCCTCGGTGAGCCGGCCGACCCGGGAAAGCACGATGCCGAGGTGGTAGCGGGCGCGCGCGGTGCCGGCGCCGCTGCCGATCTCGGTGAAGATGGCCAGGCCCTTCTCCGCGGCGGCGATCGCGTCGTCGGGGCGGCCGAGGCCCAGGTGGTCGCGGGCGGAGTAGCTGAGCACCAGGGCCTCGCCCGCGGGCACGCCGTTCTCGCGGTAGAAGCGCATCGCGGAGTCGAACAACGACAGCGCCTCGGTGTGGCGGCGCTGCCTGCCGACCACGACGGCCAGGGCGTTGAGCACCTCGCCGGTGACGACCTTCTCGCCGCGTTCGCGCGACAGCTCGTCCACGCGCCGGAAGTGCTCCTCGGCGTCCTTCAGCCGGTTGCCCGCGAACAACACCCGGCCGAGGACGTAACGGGCGCGCAGTTCGCCCGCGGTGTCGCCGATGGCCAGCGCGGCGGCCAGCACCGCCCGGGTGCTCTGGTCGAAGTCGCGCGTGTGCGTGCCGGACTCCAGCAGCGGCTCCATCGCCACCAGCAGGTCGGCCGCGGGCAGGAGGTGCTCGGCGGTGCGCGCGGACGTCGCCGCCTGGTTGATGGCGGCGAACAACGAGTCGCCTTCGCCGATCAGCCAGGCCACGGCCTCGTCCACGCTGGTGAACGTACGTCCGCTGCCCACCACGACCAGGTTGGCCGAGATCATGCTGCCTTCGTACGCCAGTTCGTGCGCCGACTGGGCGGAGGCCAGGTAGAAGCCGAGCAGCCGGCGCAGCGCCATCGTCCTGGCCTGGGGCCGCTCGCCCTTGTCCAGCTCCCGCCTGGCGAACAGCTTGAGCAGGTCGTGGAAGCGGTAGCGGCCCGGCGCCGGCGCCTCCAGCAGGCTGGCGTCCACGAGCGACTCCAGCACCTCCTCGGCCTCGAACGCGCGCATCGACAACACGGCCGCGGCGGCACCCGAGGAGATGTCGGGGCCGTTGGGCAGCGCGAGCAGCCGGAACGCGCGGGCCTGCGCGGTGTCGAGCTGTCCGTAGCCGAGCGCGAACGTGGCCTCGACAGCCAGGTTGCCCACCCGCAGCTCGTCGAGGCGGCGCTGCTCGTCGGCCAGCCTTGGCACCAGCGAGGCGACCGTCCACGACGGGCGCGCGGCGAGCCTGGCGGCCACGATCCGCACCGCCAGCGGCAGGAACCCGCAGGCGGCCACCACGTCCATGGCCGCGGCGTGCTCGGGTGACACGCGCTCGGCTCCGGCGACGGCGGCGAACAACGACAGGGCCTCGTCCGGCTCCATGACGTCGAGGTCGATCAGCCGCGCCGACGGCAGGTCGGCGAGCTTGCCGCGGCTGGTGACGATGGCCGCGCAGCCGGCGGAACCGGGCAGCAGCGGGCTGACCTGCTCGGCGTCGCGGGCGTTGTCGAGCAGGACGAGGATGCGGCGTTCCGCCAGGATCGACCGGTAGAGCGCGGAGCGTTCCGCGAGGCCCTCGGGGATGACGTCCGGCGGGATGCCGAGCGCGCGCAGGAACCCTCCGAGCGCCGACTCGGGCGCGGTGGCCTCGCCGGAGTAGCCGCGCAGGTCGGCGTAGAGCTGGCCGTCGGGGAAGACCTCGTCGACCTGGTGGGCGACGTGCACGGCCAGCGCGGTCTTGCCGACGCCGCCGATGCCGGAGATCGCGACCACCGGCACACCATCGGACGACGACTGCGCTGGCGAGCGGGCCGACACCATCGTGCGCAGGCGCAGCACGACCTCCTTGCGGCCGGTGAAGTCGCTGACGGCGGCGGGCAACTGCGCGGGGCGGGGCAGGTCGGGCGCCTGCGGCTCGTCTTCCTCGTGCGCCTCGGCGGCGGACGTCTCGTCGTCGTCGACGGGTGCGGCGGCCAGCGTGGGGTCGGCGGCCAGGATGCGCTGGTGCAGCGCGGTCAGCTCGGGGCCGGGCTCGATGCCCAGCTCGTCGACGAGCGCCTCGCGGGTCTCGGTGAACACGTTGAGCGCGTCGCCCTGCCGGCCGCAGCGGTAGTAGGCGAGCATGAGCTGGGCGCGCAGCCGCTCGCGCAGCGGGTGGTCGGCGGTCAGCGCGATCAGCTCGGAGACGACTTCCGCGTGGTTGCCCAGCTCCAGGTCGACGTCCATGAGCGTCTCGACCACGCTGATGCGGCGCTCGATCAGCCGGTCGCGCTGGTGCTCGGCGTACGGCCCGACGGCGCCGGCCAGCGGCTCGCCCTCGAACAACTCCAGCGCCGCCCGCAGCGCCCTCGCGGTCCCGGACAGCCGGCCGGCCCTGCGCGCGGACTCGGCCTCGCGGATGCCGCGTTCGAAGCGGGTCAGGTCGAGCGCGTCGCCGGGCAGGCGCAGCGCGTAGCCCCTGCC
>NZ_SMJZ01000181.1 GCF_004348345.1 Nonomuraea longispora | reverse complement strand
CTCCCACCGCCCTGCCTACCCACTTCTGATCACATCGCTTCGCCAGCAGGCGCCAGAGTGCGGTATGGTTTTCCTCGTCGGCACCAAGCGGAGCCGGCAGGGCGGGCGATTAGCTCAGCGGGAGAGCGCTTCGTTCACACCGAAGAGGTCACTGGTTCGATCCCAGTATCGCCCACCACGAAAACGCAGGTCAGAGGCCGGTTCTCCATCGGAGGCACCGGCCTTCTCGTTGTCTGGACCGTCGTCGGACCGTGGTCCGGCCGTCACCCGCACGGTCGGACCGTCACGGGGCGGCAGGTCCCGCCACGCTCGCTGCGGTCCAGCGGCTTCCTCCGCGTTGATCACCAGGTCCAGGTCAAAGGGCCGGGGGATCGACGGGTAGATGGTGGAGTGTCACTGTCGGTCACCTGGGTGAAGCGGAAGTCCCGCGCTCGCCGCGGCTGGCATCTCATCGTTCCCTCGTCGAGCCTCCTGATCATCAGCGCACCGGCAGCGTCCATCCTTTTCGCAGGGTCACGCTTGTCGCCGGCCAGAAGGCGGGTTCCGGCCCGATGATCCGTCACCGGCCAACGCCGCGACGACCAGATAGACCTTCGCTTCCGACGACGACACGACCGCCGTCGGCGCGCGCGTCCAGAAGATCAATGCCAGGTTCTGCGCCGAGGCGGAGACGCCGCTTCGACGACAGATCGATGAGCTCACGCCCGCGACCGGCGTTCCACACGAACAGCAGTTCGCCCTCCCCATGGAAGGCGAGATCGACATTCCGCGAGCTGTCTCCGGGCCGGTACACGCTGGTGGGCACCGGTTCGGTCGCCCCGCCGGCAAGGTCTCTGACCGCCAGGGCATGGTGGGAACGCCTGAGATAGGCCAGGCGCCGACCGTCGTCGCTGATGGCGAGAGGTGAGACCGCCTGCTCGCCGTCCTTGGGCACGAACCCGGGCGCGTCCTCGATCCGCCGCTCCTTGCCGGAGCTGCTCCCCGCCCGCCAGGAATGAGGCGCGGCCGAGGGTTCCCGGATGACTTCGGGGGTCGTACAACACCGCGTAGCCGACGCGCGGCACCTTTGCGGATCATTGCCAGCCAGGGCACGAGACGCCTCGCACCGCATCCTTACGCAGGTCCTCGGCGGCGACTTCTTGCTCCACGACAAGGGGATCCGACCGTCAGCGCCCGGCGGGAGATCGTGTGGTCGGCGCCGTGGTCGGTCTTCTGGTGTGTGCCACGCGGCCTGCGTCTTGAGTCGTCTATAGTCACGCCGCGTGGGGCTCATCTTCAACGCTGTGGCGGGCGAACTCCCGCTGGTGCAACGGGTGTGGTCGGCGACTTGTGAGGCCACAACCGGTTTCAGCTCGGCGGTCAAGACCTCATCCATGCTCGCGTTCGCAAGGGGCGATGACGGAGTCACGGTGCACGTGCGCGGGCCGGAGACGAGGGGCACATCGCTGACGTGCCTGGAGGGCTGGGAGTTCTTCGGCGTGGACCTGCGGCTCGGTGCCTATCTGCCGCTGTACCCGCCCTCCGGTCTGACCGACCTCAGGGACGCGGTGTTGCCGACCCTGCCGGGCGGCAAGATCCTGCTGGACAATCGGGACTGGGAGATGCCGACCGCGCAGAAC
The DNA here is from genome assembly GCF_004348345.1 of Nonomuraea longispora. Lineage (GTDB taxonomy): Bacteria > Actinomycetota > Actinomycetes > Streptosporangiales > Streptosporangiaceae > Nonomuraea > Nonomuraea longispora. The sequence continues at coordinate 16,878 of NZ_SMJZ01000181.1, read as the reverse complement.
GTCGACGTCTTCGTCGACCGGTTGGTGCGCGCTGGTCTGTTGTTCTTCGACCCGCTCGTCGACGAGATCAGGCACGGCGAACGCCCACGTGGCATGTCGGAACGGATGGCGCAGATCCGGTTCCGCCGGGCCGTCGGGATCTCGCACCGCAAGCTCGCCAGCATCGAGCAGGCACGGCACGCCGCGCAACTCCTCACGGCGGGCAGCTCGATCGCCGACGTGGTCACCGCCGGCGGCTATTACGATCAGTCGCAGCTCGCGCGGGCGATGCGGTGGGCGACCGGTCACACCCCGGGCGAGTTGCGGTCCGGCATCCCGTTTCTGGCGTTGTGATGGCGTGGTGACAGGGGTTCGGTTCGATACAAGACGGGCCGATCCGCCGGGTGGTTGACTCCCGGCGTGCGAAAACTGATCGAATACGACCACCTCTCGATCGACGGGAAAATGTCCGGCGACGCCTGGTGGGCCGGGCAGCAGAAGGTCGTCCCCGACGAGGACCACTTCGCCTATCAGCTCGGGCTGCTGTCCTCGGCGGTCGGTCTCGTGCTCGGCCGGGTGACCTATGAGGGCTTCGCCCAGACGTGGCCGACCTTGACCGGCGACGTCGCAGACAAGATCAATTCTCTGCCGAAGTACGTCGCCTCCACCACGCTGGCCGGGACCACGTGGAACGCGGAGGTGCTGGCGGGCGATGCGGTCGAGGCGGTCGCCCGGCTCAAGGAGGCCGGCGACGGCACATTGGTGAAGTACGGCAACGGCCCGTTCAGCCGGGCGCTGGTCGAGGCAGGGCTGCTCGACGAGCTGCATCTGAGCATCTCACCGTTCGTCGCCGGATCCGGTGAGTCGCTGCTGGCGGGCCTTGGTACTACCGCCATGGACCTGACGAAGGTGACCGAGATCGGTAACGGCACAGTGGTGCTGACCTATAGGCCGAGCCGGTAGACGGCGGCGAGGGGAATCGACATGACCCAAGGTGCGTACGCCCCGGTGAACGACATCGACCTCTACTACGAGGTTCTGGGCGCCGATCGGCCCGGCCCGCCGCTGGTCATGCTGCACGGCGGCGCGTACACGTTCCATCTGAGCTTCGACTCACTGCTGCCGGCGTTGACCGCCGAGCGGAAGGTGATCGGTGTCGAGTTGCAGGGGCACGGGCACACCGCCGACAGCGACCGGCCGTTCTCCATCCGGCAGTGCGCCGAGGACGTGATCGCGCTGCTCGACCACCTCGGCGTCGAGCGGGCCGACTTCTTCGGCTACAGCCTGGGTGGGCTGGTCTCCACCGAGGTCGCCGTCTCGGCCCCGGATCGGGCCGGCCGGGTCGTGCTGGCGGCCTCGCACTTCCGGTCAACCCGGAATGAGGGGTACTACCCCGAGATCACGGCGTTGGAGCTCGATTCGCCTCGGATGCCGACCGAGGAGGAGTCCGCGGCGATGAAGCGCGCCTACGACGAGGTGGCGCCCGATCCCGAGAACTTCTTCCCGTCCGTGATGAAGTTCCAGCCGGCAGTCCACGATTTCGCAGGGTGGACCGACGAACAGCTGGCCCGGCTGACGATGCCGGTCCTGATCATCATCGGCGACACCGACTTCGTCCGGCTGGAGCACAGCGTCGAGATGAAGCAGTTGCTGCCGAACGCGCACCTGGCGATCCTGCCGGACACGAAGCACCTGCAGGTCATCCGGCCCGACCTGGTGCTGCCGATGGTCACCGCGTTCCTGCGCCAGTGATTTAGCCTGGCGGGCGGAGTCTCGCCGTGTCGCCCGCGGCGGGTCGACGGCCGGTTCTGTACGCGGCCGCCGTAGAGAGCGGCGATGCCGGCCAGGCTTCCGCCGGGATCGTCCTTCCGCCCGCTGTCCCTGCCTGCACTCTTCGGCGAACGCCCGCCCGGCCAGGCGGACCCGAGGCGATGCCATGGCCGCCCCGCCCGCCGGCGGTCCGCGCGGTGGCCAGCGTGACCATGACGCCCAGCGCGGACAGCCCCGGGCCGAGCAGTTGTGCCTGGTCGGCGGCGATGGACAGCCGCTCGTCCTCCCCGGACATCCGGGGATAGGCGCAGAAGATCGCGCAGCTCCGGTCCGGGCGCCGAGACCCGCAGTTCGCCGCCGTGCCGGGCCGTGGTGGCCAGGCGGAACAGGTTCAGCGCGATGCGGGTCGGCTCGGCCGAATCCTGCCGGGCGCGGTCCATGGCCCGATCGGCCAGGCGTCCGGCGACCAGCGGCGGTACCACGGCGAGCGGCAGCAGCAGGAGCAGCGCGCTCACGCGGGCCAGCAGGATCGCGGTGCAGGCCATGGCGATCGCGAGGATGGCGGCGCTGACGACCGCGCCGAGACGGGTGTGGAAGCGGCGGCTCTCCCGCTGCAGCACGCTGAACGTGTCCGCGTGTTCCGGCCGGTCGTGGTGGGCACGACCGCGCAGTCGAAGACGAACCCGGGCAGGTCACAGCCGATGGCTGCGAAGACGCTCACGACGTCCTTCTGCAGTCCTGCGTACGCTTCGAGCGTCTCGGCGTTGAGCCGGCGGTTGCGCTCGCGGCCCTCGGGGCCGGCGAGATACTGGGTTCCGGGCCCGAACGGGGGCACGTCGTCGCTCAGCAGCATGGGCGGGAGGACGCCGAGGCAGATGGTGGCCGGCCGGACGCCGTCCGGTGGTCGCAGCGACAGCGGCAGGGCGCCCAGAAAGACGGTGTCGTGCACGAGCGCGGTGGCGGGAAAATGTTCGAGCAGAGTTTGGATCCGGCGGTACTGTGCGACCGCCGCGTCCGCGAACACCCGTTTCCAGAAGAAGATGTGGTGGTCGTAGCCCGTGCCCGTCTCGGCGAATTCGGGAAATGCCGCCGACATGCGCAGGTCGTCGAAGTCGGGCTCCTCGGGGAGCGCTTCAAAACGGAGTCCGCCTGATTCCACGGCCGTGGCGAAACGTGCAACCGTCAGGAAGAGCACGTCGTGACCGCGGGCTTTCATGTCTTTCGCGACCGTGAGCAACGGGGTCACGTGACCGTGGAAGGGTGTCGCCGCGAACAGGACTCTCGCCATCAGGCGCTCCAGGTGTTCGGGGTCTTGCGGCGCCGGTCGGTAATCGGGGACAGTGTCTCCGCCGACATACAGGGCATGCGGGGGCGACGCACGCCATGCGCACCGACTCACGTCAGTTGAGTCGCATTACACGGTTTGTTCAATACGTGTTTCGTGCGAATGTAAGCTTGTGGGAGCGCTCCCGCACGACAGTATTCCGCCAGGCGGAATAGTGGTCGACGGGCGCCGGATGCCCTGAGGAAGTGGCGGGCCTCCGCTTTCACATCGGCCGTGCGTGCGTGGAAGCGTGCGCCGACCGGCGGGAGAGGAAGATCAGGCGGCTGCGGCGAGCATCAACTGCGCGGTTTTCCTGAGGTGCGCCCGCGCTGTCACGACGGGCTTCTCCCGCGCCAGGGTCCGCCGCGTGCGCGAGGAGCCCGTCGTGACGCCGTCGCACGTGCCCCTTATGGTGCGAACGAAGACACGATTGTGTGAGAGCCGGAAACCGAAGGAGCACGTGTGAGTTTCAGCCGGCTGACCCACCTCGAATGCGGTAGGTGCGGGGCGGCGCACGACAGCGAGCGACCGCAGAACCTCTGCGTGACCTGCGGGTCGCCGCTGCTCGCCCGTTACGACCTGGCGGCGGTCCGCGCCTCGCTGAGCCCCGCCGACCTGGCGCGGCGCGAACCCGGCCTGTGGCGCTACCACGAGCTGCTGCCGGTCAGGGACCGCGCGCACGTCACCACGCTGGGCGAGGGGATGACGCCGCTGCTGCCGATGGCCCGCTACGGAGAACGCATCGGCCTGCCGCGGCTGCTGATGAAGGACGAGGGACTGATCCCCACCGGTTCGTTCAAGGCCCGCGGCGCCGCGGTCGGCGTCTCGCGGGCGGCCGAGCTGGGCGTCGAGCGGCTGGCGATGCCGACCAACGGCAACGCCGGCGCCGCCTGGGCCCTGTACGGCGCCCGCGCCGGGCTGGCCGCCACGGTGGTCATGCCGGTGGACGCCCCCGAGATCACCCGGCGCGAGTGCGTGGCGTCGGGGACCGACCTGCACCTGGTGGACGGCCTGATCAGCGACGCCGGGCGGATGGTCGGCGAACTGGTCGCGGCCTCGGGCGGCCGGGTCTTCGACACCTCGACCCTCAAGGAGCCGTACCGCATCGAGGGCAAGAAGACGATGGGCATCGAGATCGCCGAGCAGCTCGGCTGGCGCACGCCCGACGTGATCCTCTATCCGACCGGCGGCGGGGTGGGCCTGATCGGCATCCACAAGGCGCTGAACGAGCTGCGCGAGCTGGGCTGGATCGACGGCCCGCCGCCTCGCCTGGTCGCCGTGCAGGCCGAGGGGTGCGCGCCGATCGTGCGGGCGTTCGAGGCGGGTGAGCGGGAGAGCCGGCATTGGGACGGCGCGCGTACGGTGGCGTTCGGCATCAACGTGCCCAAGCCGCTCGGCGACTTCCTCATCCTGGAGGCGCTGGCGGAGACCTCGGGCACCGCGGTCACCGTCACCGACGCCGAGCTCCTGGCGGAGCTGCGGGAGGTCGCGGCCCTGGAGGGGGCGTTCGTCTGCCCTGAGGGCGCGGCGGCCTTCGCCGCGGCCCGCAGGCTGCGCGCGTCCGGATGGATCGGCCCGGACGAGGAGGCCGTGGTGCTGAACACCGGCGCCGGCCTGAAATATCCGGGCACCGTACCCGTGGACGCGCCGGTCCTGGGGGTGGACGCGCACCTGGTCTGACCTATTCCCTTCTCTATCACCAGCTTCAATGTCCGCTCGCCATAGGTCGGAGCCGGCGTCGTAATTTCTGGCTCCAGGTTCCTTACGGCCCGGCGCCGCCTTTAGGACGCCATGGTGTGCGTAATGACGTGGTGTGAGTGCCGGTTGTCAGGTGGGCCCCGGTGCTCGTCCTTGAATCAACCGTCCCCCGGTCTCGGCGCGATGGGCGGTGGGACGTCGCCCTGTCGCACTGCGTGACCCGGTTCGACCTCGAGCTCCACACCGCCGGCGACGGCAGCCTCACGATGATCTACAACACCGCGCTGTTCGGTGCGGACTCGATCGCGTACATGGGCGCCAGCCCGCGGCCCCCGCCGACAGGGCTGACAGTCCGGTACAGGGGAACCGGCCGGGGCGCCCGCGGGGCGTGCTGCTAGGGTGCGGCGGATGAGCGGACGTGGAGTTCTTGTCACCGGCGCGTCGCGAGGCATCGGACGCGCGATCGCGGCGGCCTTCGCCGCCACGGGAGATCGGGTCGCGATCCACCACCGCGACTCCGCGAAGGAGGCCCAGAGCCTGGTCGGGGAGCTGCCGGGCGAGGGGCACACGATCGTCCAGGCCGACCTGGCCGACCCCGGCGGCGTGCGGCGCATGGCCGACGAGGCGGCGCGGGTGCTCGGTGGCATCGACATCCTGGTCAACAACGCGGGGCTCTTCCTCCACCACCCCATCACCGAGATGTCCTACGAGCAGTGGCAGGACGCCTGGCGGCGCACGCTCGACGTCAACCTGACGGGCGCGGCCAACGCCACCTGGTGCGCGGTCCGGCACATGCCCTCGGGCGGCAGGATCGTCAACGTCTCCTCGCGCGGCGCCTTCCGCGGCGAGCCCGACAGCCCGGCCTACGGCGCGAGCAAGGCGGGGCTGAACGCCCTCGGCCAGTCCCTGGCCGTCGCGCTCGCCCCGCGCGGCATCGCGGTGGCCACGGTGGCGCCCGGGTTCGTGGAGACCGACATGACGAACGAGCACCTCAAGGCGCCGCGCGGCGACGCGATCAGGTCGCAGAGCCCGTTCGGGCGGGTGGCGCGGCCGGAGGAGATCGCGGCGGCCGTGGTGTATCTCGCCTCGCCCTCCGCCGAGTGGGCCAGCGGCGCGGTGCTCGACCTGAACGGCGCCTCATACCTCCGCTGACGAGCCACCCCAAATCTCATGATCTCCGTCGATCGGGCGGTTATTGTGAGTTTCTCAGGACACTTCGGAACTCGCTGCTAGGGAGACGGTGTGGCCAAGGGGTCCTTGTACGCGCTGGCATCCGCCGGATGCGCGACGCTCGCAGTGGTCGGCTTCGTTCTCTACGTCAACCTCGGATCAGGTGTCCTGCTCCTCGCCCTGCTGATGGCCCCCATCGTCCTGTGCGGACTGGTCGTCGCGCACGACGTCATGACCCATCGGGCCGCCAACGCCGGCGAGCGGCTGCGGCTGGCGCGTGAGCGTGACCGCGTCCGGCGTACCGTCGACCTCGTCACCGACCCCGCACTCACCGACGTCGAGCGCCTGGCGGTGATCGACTGCTTCATCCCCAGGCTGGGACGGAAACCGGCGCGCTCGCCGTACCGTGACCGGTTCGTCGTGGTGGACGAGCTGTCGCCGCCGTCACGCGCCCTCCTGGAACGGGCCAGAGCGGCCGTCATGTCCGTCTACACCTCCCAGGTCATGCGGCGGCGGCTGCTGGACGACCTGGCCAACGAGAGCCTGCTACCACGGCAGCTCTGGGAGATCGCCATGCTCCTGCGGGTGCAGACGCACCTGCAGGCGGAGCAGGACCAGGCCCGGGAGGGGCGCCTCACCCCCGAGCTCCTGGCCGTGCTCGAACCCCAGCAGGAGGCCCTGCGCCGCTCCGTCGCGTCGGTGACGGCCAGGGTGGAGTCACTGGAGCGGTACGCCGGGCGCGTCCAGGAGGCCGACGCCGCCCTGCGGGCCATGGACGCGCTGGGCAACAACCACAAGTACCAGGCGCTGCTGGCCCACACCGACGACGCGGAAGGGCTGCGCGAGCTGGAGAACCAGGGCGACACGCTGCAGGAGACCCTGGCCCGGAGCGTCCGCGACGCCATCGAGGCGGGCCACACGCTCCAGCCAGGACCGCCCGCCTGACCCCGGTGTCACACGACCGCCCGGCCGGTCGTGGTCAGGCGAGTCGGCGTTCCAGCAAGAGCGCTCCCCGCCCCGCCAGCAGCGAGCCGCACCACTCCCGCAGATCCGCCGGCTTCGGCCCGCGTACCTCCCCTATGGCCTCGCTCTCGTCCAGCAGGTCGGCCCAGTCGAGCAGGGACTCGGCGAGCATGAGCGGCACCCCGCACCGCTCGTGCACCTCGGCCGCCGCCTCGAAATGCTCGGCGGCCCGCCGCGGATCGCCCATGGCGACGCGCAGGTGCGCCAGGTAGTGGTGGCCGCAGTGGTGCGCCACCGTGCCGTGCCCGAACGTCTCCCCGTCGGCGGCCAGCGCGTCGTACAGCCGCCCGGCCAGCTCGGCCCGCCCCAGCCGGGACGCGGCCACGGCCAGGTTGTCGAGTGCGGGCCGGTAGGCCATGTTGCGCGGCGGCTCGGCGCCCTGGTCGGCCAGGATGCGGTCGAGCAGCGGAGCGGCTCCCTCGTCGCCCAGCTCGCACAGGAACCGCAGCACCGCGTGCACCGGGTCGACGCGCGGCGCCTGCGCGGCCCGCCGCAGCCGCTCGCCCAGCTCCCACAGCCGCCCCTGCAGCCGCCGGATCTCGCCGATCTGCTCGGCGTAGATGGCCACGGCCTCCAGACGGCGGCCGATCTCAGAACCGAGCCGCATGGCGGACTCCGCCTCGGCCTCGGCCTGCGCCAGGTCGCCCTGCATGAGGGTCAGCCCGGCCCTGGAGTAGCCGATGATCCAGTTGAGCTGCGGTTGCGCCAGCCGCCGCGCCAGCTCGTCGGCCTGGTCGAGCAGGTCGGCCGCCCTGACCGCGTCGCCGCTGTCGAGCACGGGGGGCGTGCGCTGCACGTACGCGTGGAACAGCGCGAGGTCGTCGCCCGTCCTGCGGGCCGCCTCCAGCATCTCGTCGCCGTCGCGGTGGCGCTGGTGCAACGGGTCGGCGGGGATGATGGTCAGGCTGCGCAGCCCCAGCACGCCGGCGAGCGTACGCGGGTCACCGGACTTGCGGGCCAGCGCCACCGCCTCGTCGCTCAGCGCGAAGCGCCGCTCGCCGTCGGGCGCCCAGATCAGCTCCGAGGCGAGCTGGGCGGCCAGCAGCGCCCTGGTGCCGATGTCGGTGGAGTCGACCAGCCGGCGTGCCTCGGTCAGCAGGGCGATGCGCTGGGTGTCGGGCGCCGCCGAGATGGTGGAGAAGCCGCGGTCGCCGCCGAGCGCCGCCATGACGATCAGGTCGTCGCGGCCGCACTCCCTGGCCAGGTCGGCCGCGCGTACGAGGGTCTGCCTGGCGTCCGGGTCGCCCGCCAGCCACATCGCCCTGCCGCACTCCATGAGCAGCTCCGCGCGCTGCTCCCGCGTGGTGCCGGGGAAGTCGCCGAGCAGGTCGAGCACCCGCTGGTACCAGGTGACGGCCTCGCGGTGAGCCAGCCCGGCCAGCGCGTGCTGCGCCGCGCGCACCGCGGCCTCGGCCGCCGCGCTCACCCGGGCGGGGTCGCGGCCGTGCTCGGCGGCGGCCAGCAGGTGGGCGGCCACGACGTACGGCCGGGACTCCATGGTGTCCGGGTCCGTACGTGACAGCGCGTCGGCCACCCGGCCGTGCAGCAGCCCGGCGCGCGGCGCCGACAGGTTGCCGTAGAGGGCGTTCCTCGTCAGCTCGTGCGAGAAGTGGCAGGAGCCGTCGTCGGACACGCTGACCAGGCCCGCGCCCATCGCCTCCTCGACGGCGGCCACGAACCGCGCCTCGTCGAGGCCGAGCCCGGTCCGCAGCTCGGCCGGCTCCATGCGTTCGCCGACGGCCAGCAGGTTGACCAGGTCACGCGCGTTGGGAGGGAGCTGCGCCAGGCGCGCCACGACCATCCTGGAGACCGAGTCGGGCACGGCCAGCGCGTCGAGGTCCTTGCCCGCGGCCAGCTCCCGCACCACCTCGCTGACGAGGAACGCGTTGCCGCCCGTGATCCGGTGCAGCTGCTCGGCGTCGCCGCGCGTGCGCAGCTGGGCCAGCGCGTGGCCGACCTCGTCGAGGCCGAAGGCTGGGACCGGGATCACCTGGCTCTCCGCCGTCACCCTGTGCAGCTCCGGCATGGCCGACTCGACCGGCAACGGCCGCGACATGGCCAGCACGAGCAGGGGCAGCGCGTCGGCGTCCCACATGAGGGCGTTGAGCATCTGCAGCGACTCCAGCGTCGCCCACTGCAGGTCGTCGATCACCAGCAGCACCGGCCGCACGGCGGCCAGGCGCTCGATCAGCGTACGGGCCGCGGCCATCAGGTGGTAGCGCTCGGAGACGGGCTCGGTGGCGGGCGGCACCCCCAGCGACAACGGCGGCGCGGCCAGCGACGGCGCGAGCCGGACGAGCTGGCCGCACTGCTGGTCCACCCCGGCCCGCAGCAGCAGCGCGGGTGAGGTGCGGGCCAGCCGCTCGACCGCGCCGGCGATCGGTTCGTACGCCTGCCGTGCCGGATCCGTGCACCGCCCCGCGAGCACGGTGAACTGCCGCTTGAGCGCCCGCCTGGCGACCTCGGAGGCCAGCCGCGTCTTGCCGACCCCCGGCTCGCCCTGCAGGATCACCAGCGAGCTGCCGAACTCGGCCGCCGCCAGTTCGCTCTCCAGCGCCCGCAGCTCCTCGTCCCTGCCGACGAACGGCAGCACGTGGCCCTCGTCCAGCCACGGCGCCAGCCCGCCGCCCTGGTGGTGCTCGGCGCTCTGCCAGTGCAGCTCGTACGTGTGCAGCGGCTCCCGCAGCCCCTTGCCGGGCAGCCGGCCGAGGTCCTTGAACTCGTGCCGGCCCCGTCCCTGCGCCAGCCGGCGCACCAGGTCGGTGCAGAGCACCTGACCGCCCTCGGCCACCGCGACCAGGCGGGCCGCCTCCACCGTGGGCAGACCGCTGACGTCGTCGCGTCCCCAGCACACGTCGCCGGCGGCGAGCGCGGCCCGGATGGAGATCGTGTCGGGGGCACGCTCGTTCTCGTCGGCGACCGCCTGCTCCACCGCGATGATCGCGTCGAGCCCGGCCGTGGCCGAGTCGAACACCGCCATCAGCCCGTCGCCCAGGCTCTTGGTGAACGTCGCGCCGCCCGCGGTCACGACGGACTGCAGCAGCTGGTAGAGCCGGCGGAAGACGGTGTTGGCCCGCTCCTCGCCCAGCCTGACGCGCAGGGCGGTGGAGCTCACCACGTCGGTGAACAGGATGGTCGCGGTGGTGAGCGCGCCGGGCGCGTGCGGGAGAGTCACGCGCCCGGCCCTGCCGGCGTGCGCTTCCTGAGGGCCCGCGCGGGCGCGCGCAGCCTGCCGCGTACGTCACGGCGGAGCGCGCGGGTCGCCACCGCGGGGCGTGACTGCCTGATCCGCCAGGCGCGGGCCAGCTCCGCGGGGATCTGGAACGCCGCTGGCCCGCCGGAGTGACGGTCGACCAGGGCGATGACGATGTGGCGCCCGGCCTTACGCGTCAGCCAGCGGGCCACGCCGTGGACCGGCCCGGCCATCCAGGAGTGGCGGTGCGCCGAACGCGCCGCCGCGAACAGGGCGGTGAACCACCATGCGGGCTTCGGCACCTGGAGCAGCTCGGGCACCTGGTCGGCGCGGTGGGCGGCGTCGCGGAAGACCCAGTGCACCAGGCTGCGCGGCAGCTTGCGCCACCCCAGGGGCATGAACTCCTCCATCTCCGCCAGCAGCGTGGCCATCAGCCGGATGCCCTCGTCGCTGGACTCGTAGAGGCGGCCGAGCCGCTCGCTGACCGGCTCGACGTCGGCGAGGGTGAGCGGCGCGTCACGGCAGGCCTCGACGCCCATGAGGTGGCCGACGACGCTCCACGTGTACAGGTGGGAGGCGCGTTCCTCCTCGGTCAGTACGACGCCCATGCGCTCCAGCGCCTCCCACGTGACCACGGAGAAGTCGAAGATGGTGGCCAGCAGCAGCTCCTGGTTGACCGGGGGCCCGTAGCGCGTGGTGTCCCAGCGATCGGCGTAGCGCTCGTTGACCACGGCGCGCACGAACGAGTGCAGGATGCGCAACCCGACCGCCGTGGTGTGCCCGGGGCCGCCCGGCCGCAGGCTGGCGGTGGCCCGCAGCCCCATCACGTCGATCAGCATCTGCCCGGTCTCCGCCACCCGCCGGGTGAGGCCGTGCGTGGCCAGCCTGGAGACGCCGGCCAGCACCTTGGCGCTGGACACCTCGACGTACGCCATCGGCAGGCACTTGCAGAACAGCGCGGCCGACTGGTAAAGCCCGTAGTCGGCGAACACGGCCTGCCCCCTGGCCAGCAACTCGGCGTCGTCGCCCCAGTCGGGCAGCTCCATGGCGAAGTCGATGGCGTCGAAGATCTCGGATGCGGGCGGCTCGCCCGAGGGCGCCCTCGCCGCGCGCTTGGCCTCCCCCAGTTCGGCGACCACGGCCTTGAGCTGTTCCAGCGGGCCGCCCAGTTCCGGCCGGGCCGCGAGATAGTCGGCGACGACCTTGTCGATGTCGGGGTCCGCCTGCTGCCTCAGCTGCCGGAACCGCTCCTCCGGCCAGCGCTCGTCCTGTTCGGTCATGTGCCGCGTACTCCAGATTCGGTCAAAGGCCGCCCCGTTTGCGCAGAGCGGCGACATCCAGCAGCGTGATGGTCCGGCCTTTGACGGCGATGAGGTTGCGCGACACGAGCGACTGCAGCGCCCGGTTGACCGCCGGTCGCGACGCGCCGATCAGCGCGGCCAGGTCGGACTGGGTCAGGCCGGGCAACTCCACGACGCCGTCGGCCTGTCCGTGTTTGTCGGCCAGTTGCAGCAGCAGCTTCGCCAGCCGCCCGCCGAGATCGAGGAAGGCCAGGTCGGCCGCCTGGTCGGTGAGCCTGCGCACCATGTGGCCGAGCATGCGCAGGAACTCGTCGGCCAGCCCCGGATGCTCCCGCATCAGCTCCAGCAGCCGCGCCCTGGGCAGCGCGAACACCCACGCCGCCCGCGCGGTCACGATCGACGCCGAGCGCGGGGAGCCGTCCAGCAGCGCCATCTCGCCGAAGGTCTCGCCTCTGCCCAGCATGTTGAGCACGATCTCGTCGCCGTGCTCGGTTGTGAACACCACCTTCACCAGGCCGTCCAGCAGGACGTACAGGGACTCTCCCGGATCCCCCTGGTGGAAGATGATCTGCCCTGAGCGGTATCTCCGCGCCAGCCCGGCCCCGGCCGTGCTCCGGATGCCGCTCTCCCCGAGCACGCGGAACAAGGGGATCCCCGCCAGCACGGCGGCGATCGCCTCGACGTCGTGAGGGAGCCGCCCTTTCATGCAAGAACTTTAGGCCGCATTCCGGGCTTGGACAGGGAGCCGCCGCCGTTCCCTGGAATGTGACGAGGAACACAGTCGTACTGTGCCGTCCGGAACAGACCGGACAGATCGCTCGGCGCACCGTGGACCTGCCGGACGGGAGTGGCCCCCCGAGTACCCGGGCCGGCAGGGAGAAGACGAACATGCACGTGGAGACCATCGAGCGTCCCTGTACGGCGGCGCTGGTGTCGGCCGCGCGGGAAGGCGACGCGGCGGCGTGGGAACAGCTGATGGAGGAGTTCAGCCCCATGCTGAAAGCCCGCATCCGCAGGTTCAGGCTGAGCCACGAGGACGCCCAGGACGTGCTCCAGACCACCTGGCTGCTGGCCTGGCAGAACCTGAAGAGCGTGACCGACGGCCAGCGGATGGCCGGCTGGCTGGCCACCATCGCCTTCCGCGAGTGTCTCAAGCTCACCAGGCGGACGAAGGAGATCTGCACGCCCGACCTCGACTCGCTCGGCAGCACGGACGACGTCGACAGGGAACTGGCCAGGATCTGGCTGGCGGGCACGCTGGCCGAGCTGGTCGAGGAACTGCCGGCGTCGCAGCGGGTCCTGTTCAGGGCGCTCACGGAAACCTCCGAGCCGCACTACGTGGATGTGGCACGCAGGCTGGGCAGGCCGGTCGGGAGCATCGGGCCCACCCGAGCCCGCTGTTTCGCGAAGTTGCGCGGGCTGCTCCAGGCCAGGGAGATCACCCGCGACTTCCTTGACTGACTCACTTCGTGTCCGGGCCGAGCGGGATCGCCTCCAGGAACGGCTCGAAGTCGAAGTGCTGCATCTCGTACGCGTCGGGATCGGTCTCCGACGGGTAGCGGTAGACCTTGCGCGGCCGGCCGAGCCCCGGGTTGCCGGCGAACATGCCGCTGACCGCCTGGGGGACGAGCCCGCGCTTCATCTCCTCCGCCAGCCCCTCGGCGATCTCCTTGGCGAACGGGGCGTCGTAGAGCGCTGAGACGTTCTGGTACACGCGGAAATAGCTGACGATGAAGCGCATGCGGTCGCGGTAGGACACCCAGTCGGTGACGCCCGCCATGGACGCCTCCTGGTCCTCGGTGATGAACTCCTCGGCCAGCTTGCGCACCTTCCCGTTCTGGATCGGCGCCCACACCTCGGCCAGGTCGACGCCGGCGGGCGCGGTGAGCGGCCGGCCGACCCTGACGTCGCTGAGCGGCGTGCGCACCGCGAACATGTGGCGGGTGTAGAGGGACGACCACGCCGACTCCAGCAGGCGCGTCAGCCACGGCTGGTCCTCGTGCCGCGCGCTGTAGAGCCGGAATCTGGGGAAGGGCCGCCGGGTCACCAGCGAGCGCAGCGAGCGCCACGACACCCGCGTCAGCCACCTGACCGGCCGGTAGAGCACGAGCTCCAGAGCCTTCTGCGCGCGGGCCTGCTCGTAGGCGGACAGCGCGATGTTGGCGCCCAGCATCAGCTCGGCCCTGGCCGCCGGGTCGCCCGCCTGGCGGGCCTCGGCGAGCAGCTGCGCGGCGTCCTTCAGGTAACGTTCGTCGGCGTCGGCGAGCAGGTCGGTCAGGAACCGCGGCGGCGTCGGCGTCAGGTCGGACCCGGGGCTCACCCTGAGGTAGCGGTCGGGCGTGTCGTTCCACAGGTTGACCGCGAGGCTGGCCGTCTCCAGGAAGATGGCCCGGTTGGCCAGCGCCAGCCCGAGCTGGTAGCTGGGGCCGAGCAGGGTGAGCAGCGCCGCCCTGAACAGCCGCCTGAACCGCTGCGGCACGCCCAGCTTGCGGCCCACGTCCGCGATGAAGGGGGAGTCCGGGCCGAGGTCGAGGCTCTCCCCGACCGCCTTGGACGTCCAGGTGGCGTAGCAGTACCAGTTGGTGGCGTCCTTGCCGAGGTGCGCGGCCAGGTCGCCGGCGACCCGGTGGTAGCTGTAGGCGATCACCATCGCTTCGAGCGCCGGGCTCCGGTCCTTGTAGGCCGCGATGCGCAGCACGTCGTCCGCGGTCATCGGAGTGTCGGACATGGGGTCTCCCGTGTTGCTGGTCCCCTCGCCTCTTGGAGCGTGCTCCAGCGGCGTCGGATACGGTCGGCGGCCGGCTCTGCCCCGTGGCCGCCAGGCAGGAGCGTAGGAGCCGCCGCTTGCGACGGGCTTGCAGACGAATCGTCGATCCGCCGCCCCGGGGCACTTCCGGGACGGCGTACCCTAGTCCAGCACCACGATCTTGCTGAGGACGACGAATCCGCCGAGCGCCCCCGAGGTGCCGGCGGCGGTCGCCGTGGTGAGGTTGACCACGAGGTCATAGGTGCCGGGGCTGAGCCGGCCGCGCATCGGGACGGAGGCGGTGTACCGGCCCGATCCAGGGGTGAAGGTCAACTCCATGGGAGGGGAGGGATGCCGTGACCCGCCGTCCCCCGGCCCGTCGGCGATGATCTCCAGCTTCCAGCATCCCGTCAGCCAGTCGACCAGCTCACCGGTGACCTCCCAGCTCACGTCCACGGTCCAGCCCTCGCTGCGCCGCACGACCTTCGTCGGTTGCGCACCCGGGTCGACAACCTGACCGTGCAGAGCGCCGGTCAGCTGCTCGGCCGGCACTTTCATCACGTGGAATTCCCCGGTCGCCATGTCGCTCTCCTCTCCGCGGGGCGGTGCCCCGTGCGAAGGTGCAGAGCGATGGCAGTGGTGGGGAAATACGCACCCTTCTGGTGATGAATGACGGACTTTCGTCCGTCCGCTCAGCGCAGGCGGACCGCGTCGGGGCCCAGCTCGGTGACGTCGCCGACGCCCAGCAGCTGCAGAGTGCGTACGAGCTCGGCGCGCAGCAGGTCGAGCACCCTGCGCACGCCCGGTTCGCCGCCCGCCATCAGACCGTAGAGGTAGGCGCGGCCGATGAAGCACGCCTTCGCGCCCAGCCCCACCGCGGCGGCCACGTCCGCGCCCGTGCGCACGCCCCCGTCGAGGAAGACCTCGGTGCGGTCGCCGACGGCGGCCACCACCTCGGGCAGCAGCTCCAGCGGCGTGGGGGCGCGGTCGAGCTGGCGCCCGCCGTGGTTGGACACGACGAGCCCGTCCACCCCCACCGCGGCCAACTCCTTGGCGTCGTCGACCCGCTGCACCCCCTTGACCAGCAGCTTTTCCTGCCACGCCGACCGGATCCAGCCGAGGTCGTCGACCGTCACCGAGGGGTCGAACATCAGGTTCGTGATGCCGGCCAGGTCGTCGGGAGCGCCGTCCACGGTGGCGAACCTGAGAGGCTCGCTGGTGAGGAAGTCGAACCACCACGCCGGATGGCGTACAGCCTGCAGCACGCTGCGCCAGCGCAGGGAGGGCGGTACGGTCAGGCCGTGGCGCACGTCGCGCAGCCGCGCCCCCGCCACGGGCACGTCCACGGTCACCACGAGCACGTCCATGCCGGCCTCACGCGCGCGGGACAGGACGTCCAGGTTGCGGGCCCGGTCGCGGACGACGTACAGCTGGAACCAGTTCCACCCGCCGGGGGCGGCGGCGGCCACGTCGCCGGCGGTCGTGGTGCCCATCGTGGACAGGGTGTAGGGGACGCCCGCGTCTTCGGCGGCCCGCGCCACCGCCGGCTCGCCCTCGCGGTGCATCATGCGGGTGAAGCCGGTGGGGCCGAGCACGACCGGCATCGCGATCCGCCGCCCCAGGATCTCGACCGCGGTCGGGGCCTCGGCGACGTCGCGCAGCACGCGGGGACTGAACTCCACCCGCTCGAACGCCTCCACGGCCCTGGCCATCGACCGCTCGCCCTCGGCCGCGCCGTCGACGTAGTCGAACACCATCCGCGGAGCCCGCCGCCTGGCCATCAGCCGCAGGCCGGCGACGTCGGCGGCGCCCGCGACGCGCTGGGACGGGGACCAGCGGGGCCGTGCGGGCATGACGGCGCGCAGCTCCCGCCAGCGGGGCAGGCGCCGAGGTTGCTTCGGCGTGGCGTCGATGAACAGGACGTTACCAAACCACATGGGGACGATCCGCGTACGGTGGGACGGTGATCGACGACTGGACAGCGCTCGCGGGCCGCTCGGCCGCGAGCCTCGCCACCGGAGCGGAGCTGGTCGCCCGCTGGTCGGAGCCGCACCGCCGCTACCACACCCTCGGCCACCTGGCCGCCGTGCTCGCCGCCGCCGGGCGGCTGGCCGGCGAGGCGGACGACCCCCAGGCGGTGCTGTTGGCCGCCTGGTTCCACGACGCCGTCTACGACGGCAGGCCGGGGTGGGACGAGGAGCGCAGCGCCTGGCTCGCGCAGTCGAGGCTGCCCAGGTGCGGCGTGCCCGCCGTCCGGGTCGCCGAGGTGGCCAGGCTGGTGCGCCTGACGGCCGCCCACGACACGCTCGCCGCCGGCGACCGCAACGGCGCCGTCCTGTGCGACGCCGACCTCGCCGTGCTCGGCGGCCCCGACTACGCCGGCTACGCCGCGGCCGTGCGCGAGGAGTACGCCCACGTGCCCGGCGACCTGTTCGCCGAGGGGCGCTCAGAGGTGCTGCGCCGGCTGCTGGCCGGGCCGTCCCTCTACCGGACGGCGAGGGCGCGCGCATGGTGGGAGGAGGCCGCCCGCGCCAACCTGGCCGCCGAGCTAGCCCCGTTTTCCGCACATGAGTGATCTTCAGCGGAGGTCTCGTGGATCGATGTCGAGGAGATCCAGGAGATGGAGTTGGAGGTCGGTGGGTTGCGGGATGGTCGGGGGTGACTGGCCGGTGCC
>NZ_SMJZ01000180.1 GCF_004348345.1 Nonomuraea longispora | reverse complement strand
CACCCGGCCGTGGCGTTGCCCACGGCGTTGCCGCAGACATTGATCGGCAGGCTGATCGGGGCCACGACCTGGTTGCCGCTGCCCACCCCGAACCGGCCGTCGGTGTCGTTGCCGCGCGAGCCCACGTGACCGCCGTGGTGGTAGCCGCGCTTGGGGCCGCCGTTGGTGACCGACGAACCACCCTTGCAGCCGGAGAACGCCCGCCCCACGACCGCGACCGAGTTGCCGCAGATGTTGATCGGGGCGCTGATCGGGGCCACGACCTGGTTGCCGCCGAGAATGCTCGCCCGGCCCGACGTACGGTTGCCGCCGGGGCCGCCCTTGCCGGAGTTCTTCACCGTGGCGCCGCCCTTGCAGCCCGCCGTCGCGCCGCCGAAGATCGCGACCGCGTTGCCACAGGCGTTGATCGGCGCGCTGATCGGCGCGTCCACCTGGTTGCCGCCGAGAATGCTCGCATCGCCCGACGTACGGTTGCCGCCCGTATTGCCCCTGCCCTGGTGGCGTACCTCGGCCCCGCCCTTGCAGCCCGCGTCGGACCTGCCGATCAGCGAGACCGCGTTGCCACAGGCGTTGACCGGCGCGCTGATCGGCGCGTCCACCTGGTTGCCGCCGAGAATGCTCGCGTTGCCCGACGTGCGGTTGGGGTTGCCCCCGCCGCCGCGGTTGTTCACGACCTCGGCGCCGCCCTGCGAGGAGGCCTCCGACGAGCCGATCGCGGCGACGGAGTTGCCGCTGATGTCGATGGGCAGCGAGATCGGCAGGTCGACCTGGTTGCCGCCGCCGACGGACGCGTCGCCCGAGGTGTCGGCCAGCGCGGTGCCGCTGCCGCCGAACGACATGACGGCCACCGCGAGAAGGGCCGCAGGGGTCGATGCCTTCGCCCACGTACGCATATCGATGCTCCTTGTGGTTCTTGGGGGGATTACCTGAACGGTTCGCGGACAACCCGAGGCCGTGCGAGGTTTCGCGCACAGCGGAGACCTCGGATTCGCGAACCAGCTGAACTGACGTGTTCACCCGCCGGCGGAGGGGATCGATGCCGCGCACCGCCGCGTTGACGCGTTGCCGCGTTGCCGCGTTGCCGTGTTGTTCAGAGAACGGGCCCGGCAGGGGTCGAGGTGCCTGCGACGTACTCCGTCGCGAAAGACCGGCCGGCGCCCGGGCGGGGATCAGTCAGGTGAGAAAGAAGGGTCGTCCGCCGCTGTGCGGACGACGGGGGGCAGCACGTACGCCGGAGGTGAGCGCCGTGCCTCGAGCCGCGGGTCGAACACTGACCTCGCGACGTCCCCAGTGGCGGACCCGAACGGGCCGCTGCCACCGCCGTTGGGCACCAAGCCGTTGGTGTCCAGGATCTTGCCGGCGGTGGACGGTGTCGGCAGGCCAGGATCCTGCTGGCTGTTGAGGCCGTCGACCGTGCGCCCCGCCATGGCTTCGGCGTTGTCTGACGCCGAGACATGACCGGGGCCGAGGGAGGCGGCCGACGCGCCGACTTCTGAGACCGCGGAGGGGACCGCGGGCATCTCGGCCACGGGCGTGCCCATGGCCGTTGCGGACTTGTACAAGTCCGTGGCCGTTGCGGACTCGTACAAGTCCGTGGCCGTTTCGGACGCGGGAACCCCCGCGGCCGATGTTGAGTGGGACGCTCCCGTCACCGCGGTGGATTCCGCAGCCGCCGGAGCAGCGGTGAGCATGCCGAACAGAACAGCGAGCAACCATCCGGCGGCCACGAGGGAACCGACGGCGGTTGCCCGCAGGACGAGCCGACGGGCACCGGCCGCGAACCGCGCCATCCGGTCGACCCGATCGGTGGCCTTGTCCTGCCCTTGGGAGGCCACGGACAGGCGAAACACAGCGGGGGACCTCTCCCCCGGCTGATGCATCGCCGCGCGCGCCACGTGACCTCCCGAATTCCCAGAACCCTTCCTCAGCGTTGACGAGGCCGGTCCGTGGACTCACCCCTCAACGGTCCGTAACCGTAGCAGCACTCAAGGTTGTCGCAAGGCCTTTTCGCCGCAGCCCCAGGAAATCACCAACGCCACATAGCCCAAACCATCCCCAACAGGCCCAATACCCTCTGGCGTACGTCATGAGCACGCCATCAGGCGCCCCGCCACGCACCATCACCCGGCATACCCGCACTCCTACAGCCGCCTTTCGGCGAGAGCCCGGATTCTCGGTATGACTCACCCCTCAGAGTTTGCTAGCCTTACTGAGCCGACGCGGGATGACGGTCCAGCGTGCAGGCACCAAGTCCGGGTGGCGGAATAGGCAGACGCGCTAGCTTGAGGTGCTAGTGCCCAGTGATGGGCATGGGGGTTCAAGTCCCCCCTCGGACACACACCGCTCGCACATGTGGGGGTTCCGGTTCGATCCGGGCCTCCACATACTGCTTTTGGGGGTAGTACGTGAGCTTCAGCCCAAGCTGCGTGTAGAGATCGGCCTTGTCGTCCGGGTCCGCATCCGAGACCAGCCGCACAAGATCCCCGACCTCCTCGATCATCGCCCTGATCTCGGCGGCGCTGATGCGCTGAACGGCCGGGACGGCCTTCAGCTCCCCTTCCAGGCGAGCGCGTTCGCTCTTGGTCTCGTTGATCCATGAAGAGATCTCGATCGGGTCGCCTCCGGCGTCGAGGGCGGATCGGTACTGGTTGAGTTTGCGATCACACTGCGACAGCCGCTTCCGCAGACCGATCAGAGCCGCCTCGTTCGGGTCGATCACTTGCGCGGCCATCGCCGCGATCGTGTGCTCCAACCTGTCCGGGCCGAACGCGGTCCCCAGCCAGCCATCGACCTCACCCAAGATCTCCGCCTCGCGCAGGTAAACGACCTTGGGATGGTCGAGGTCGTTGGTAATGGCGTACTGGGCAGGGAAACGGCACCGGTAGTACGCCTGCCGGTTGTTCCAGTTCCCCTGCATCCGACGCTCGCAATACCCGCAGAACAGCACACCCCGGAACGCGTATGGTCGCCGGGTGGGGTGGGGTCGATGGCTGTACTGGCCTCTGGCACGTGTGGCGAGGATCTCCTGGACCCGCTGATACTCCTCGACGCTCACAATCGCGTCATGCACGGGATGCTCCGACCAGATCCACTGGTCCTTGGTGTTCCACCGCTGCTTGGTCGTCGTCCCCAGCGCGACGTTCTCCACGTCCAGAAGGATCTCGTCCTTGCGCTGCTTGTTCCACACCTGGTGACCCGTGTAGCGCGGGTTGGCGAGGATCACTCGGATGGCGTACTTCGACCACGCGATCTGATCCCGATGCTTGTTCCTCCCAGGATCGCTGGCCGATGGCGACAGGACCCCTCGCAGCGTCAACTCCTCGGCGATGTCCAGATACCCCCGCCCTTTGAGGAACTCGCTGTAGATCCACCGCACCACACGCGAGCTGACCGGATCAGCCACCAGCCGCCGCAACCTCCGACCATCCGCCGCCTTACCCGGGTTCGGATGCGGACCGGCGTCTTGGAGGCTGTACCCGTACGGCGGACGCCCGCCCAGAAACCGGCCTTCGGTCGCGGTGATCGCCGCCATCGCGGCACGCACCCTGATCTTGATCCGGTTCCGCTCACCCTTCGACAACCCGCCGAACACGCCCATGATCATGTCGTGGGCTTCGTTCGCCGGATCGATCGGCCCGCCCACCTCGGGCACCCACAGCGGCACGCCGAAGTGCTCGAACAACGGGAACGTCAAGCTGTACTGGTTGCCATAGAACGCCCGCTGCGGTTCCCCGATCACCACCGCGTCGAAGCCTCGCCGAGGATCCTTCAGCTCCTCGATCAATGCCGCCGCGTGCGGCCGCAGCTGCCACGGAATCGAGCGGGACTTGTCGACGTCGAAGAACTCCGCGACGACCTCTCCACCACGCGACTCGATCAGCGCTCGTGCCCGATGCAACTGCCAGGCCCTCGAGGCCTCCGGGTCCTGATTGTCCTCGGTCGACACCCGGCCGTAGAAGCCGAACCTGATCGTCATCCCTGCTGCTCCTTCACGGTCTGCGGTTGCTTCAGGCGGGCGGCGGCTTTGAGCAGGATTCGCAGCAGCACACCGGCCGCGCCGGGGGTGAGCCTGAGCTCTTCCCCCGGCACGACCAGCCGCAGCCCGTGATCTGCGCCGCTCACGACCCGTCCCGGTTCGGAACGGGTTCCCGCGTCCACCGGCGACCGGATCGGGCCCTACGGGCCCGCCCACCCCCGGCGGCCCTACATGACCGCTCGCCTCGACCACCGATGTCAACGACCACCTGGACACGACTTCTCACCCGGCGAGACCCGGACCGCCGTACACAGCCTGTGGACGGCGACGGGCTGCGCTTGAGGACCGTCGAGCTGTGATGAAGTGTCGCCCTCAACCTTCATCACCTCGCTTGCGCAGAATGAGAAGATCCTCATGCGCCGCAGCGCACACCGGCTGCCCCTTCTCCTGACCCCTCCAGGCCTCCAGCATCTAAAAGAACGACGCCCGGGGCACCAACCGGCCATCACGCAGCCCGCACAGCAACGCTGCCAAGCGGTGAGTGAGCACCAGACCAGCCGCCTCCGCGGTCTCGATGACCTGACCGGGGAGGTCGACGAGCCGCCCGCCGACCCGGATCGGCCGAACGGTGATGGCGACGACTCCGCCGGGCCGCAGCAGTTCCCCGCATCCGGCGAGGATCTGCCCGAAGCCCTCCATCAGTAGAGGCAACGGCCGGTGGGCGAGGTTCCCCTTGCCCTTGGAGTACCGGTGGTTCGACTTCCCCACCGGCCCGCCACCCTCCCGGCTCCCGCAGCGGACATGCCCGTGCGTCCGCACGCCGTAGGGCGGAGAGGTCAGCACCAGTGCGGCCGTACCTCGCAGGTTCGCGAACACGGTCGCGATGTTCCGCGCGTCGCCGCAAGCCATCCGAGCGAATCCCGTCACCCCTTGCGAACGAGCGTGCTGAACATTGGCAGCAGTGAGACCGGCGAAGTCCGCCTCGTACTCCATGCCCGCCGCGTGCCGCCCCAGATGCGTCGCCTCCACCAGCGTGGTCCCGATCCCGCACATCGGATCCACCACCAGCTCACCGGGCTCAGTGAACACCGAGATCACCTGGGCGGCGATCGACGGGAGCATCTTGACCGGATGCCTCATCGACTCCGCGACATACCGGCCACGCCGCTGCACCCGCGACTGCAGCTGGCCCGTAGCCAGGACCGACGGCAGAACGCTCTCGTTCATCGAGCACCCCCGGCGATACGAGCGAACAGGCAGACGTCCGCGTGCACCGACACAACCGGCGGCAACTCCGCCGACTGGGCACGGCGAAGCTGTCCCAACTCCGCCGGATCGGCCTGGACAACCAGCGCATCACCCTCAACCGGGACGCGTACCGCGATGACATGCTGCACATAGGCCAGCCCGGCCGCGCCTGCTCGCCGGATAATCCCCGGCGCCAGGTCCACCAGCCTCCCCCGCTCGTGCCGCGCCGTCGTGATCACTGCCAAGTGACCGCCTGGCGCGAGAACATGCCGCGCATCCTCCAGGAACCGACCGAGCTGCGGCAGGGCAAGCGTCGGCGGCTCCGCCCTGCACGAAGGACAAGACGCCGACGCCGGACCGGCCGCTCGTCCGGCCTCCGGGTAAGGCGGAAGCGCCGCGATCAACAGCTCCACCCGACCTTCGAGACCAAGCAGGGCCTCGCGCAGTTGGTGAGGCCCGTGTGGACGTAGCCTCACCGCCGCCCGCTGATCCGCCGCGAGCTCCTGCCGCAGACGGCCGGCAAGGTGCTGCGCAACCGGGAGACGCGGAACACACCCGACCCCCAGCCGCTCCATGCCTGCCACGGTGACAAGCACGGCCTCGCTCGTCGGGAAGACATCCGCTACGACGCCACCCGGACGGGAGCAGGCACCGATCAGATGCCGAGCCACCGTCTCGGTAACGCGCGGACGATCCTTGACGCCGGACTCTCCGGGCGTGATGTCGGGACACAGCCACACCGAGAGCGGCACCAACCGCCTCTCGGCAGCCCGCGACCGCTTCGGTCGCGGCTCGTCGTTTCTGCTCATCTATGGTGACCCGCGACGGCCACCCGTTCCCATGCATTGAAACACCAGCTGATCAGTCCTGATTGGAACCGCTCGCGGAACGGAGGCGCTCGAATTGAGCCTCATTTGTCGAGAGATCGGCGCTACCGTGTATCCGCGCGCGGGATTCAGCCTCGGGCCACCGGGACCGAGTGTGCAGCGGCATAGCCGAGTCGAGTGAGACGCGGAACGCGCTCTCTCCTTGACCTGGCTACGCCTCGTTCAGAGTCGAGGAGCAGCGCATGCGCCCTGAGGTGGTTCAGACAATGCGCACGGGCTTGTGTGGTCACTGCAAGCTACACACGTCGTTCAGGTTGTTCGACACCCGCAAACTCGTGCCCAGCATTACGAAGGAATCCGCACTTACACAGGTTGAATTCGTAGAGTCGGTCATGTCTTTGCCGGGGTATCGAGGGTGAGCCCGGTCTGGGTCAGGCAGCCGGTGAGCAGATGGGGGCCGGTACTGGATCTTCTTCAGCTTGCGTTTGACGATCCGGACGAGTCCAGGCAGGTCGGCGACGGCGAAGTTGGCCAGAGCCCGGCGAAGTAGGGACCAGACGCCCTCGACGAGGTTCAGCTCGGGCGCGTAGGCGGGTAACTGGACGATGCGCAGCCAGTCGGCGTGCTCGGCGGCGAACTCGGTGAGCTGGCCGGCCAGGTGCACGTTCAGGTTGTCCCAGCACCACACCAGTGGCGCGCCCAGGTGCTGATGGGTGGCCACGATCAGGTCCCGGTAGTCGATCCAGCAGAACGACTTCGGCTCTCCCCTGCGGCCGCGGTAGATGTGCAGGCGGTAGAACAGATGCGGCCGCTCACCGTCCCGATAGGCCGCAACGCCGGCCATGTTGACCCGGCCCGAGCCCTTGCCTAGAGCCGAGCGAACAGGCGGAGCCATAACAGCTCTGCGAGGCACGAGAGCAAACCGTGGGGCCTTTCGCGGCCGGGTTCTTTCAGCATGACTCGCCCGGCCCTTTTCATACACCCTCAATCGGGCCGCACTCTCCGCATGAGCACCATGCCCGCCACGAAGGCTGCCCACGAGCGGGACCCAACTCACCGACCTGGCTGTGAAAGGCAAGACCCTGCGTCGCGGAGTCGGCGCCGCCGAGAACACGCTCCACCCGTTAGTCATCACCAAGGGCAATCGCCTGCCGGAAATCAGGGTCCTTGACAGCGTTGAATGCCCGGGGTCGATCACTTTCGGAGATCATTCGACTACCGTTCGCAAGGCCGACGGTCAGTCTCGAACACCTCTTGACAGAAATACTTACACAATGCATGATCATTTCAAGGCAAACCATTCAGGTATCCTCACCAGCCCTCGAAAGGACAAAATGAAAAGCCGGGTAGCACTTACAGCTTCAGTTGCGACAATAATACTTTTATCTTCGAATTTAGCTCAAGCGGCCAGCGGTCCTTCGCCAAAACCCGAGACCACTAGTCACTCTTCCGCTCCCCTTGGCACTCAAGCTCTCATTCTGACTCGTGACGAGCAACCCAAGCCCAGTCGTCCCACTCTTGACAGGCTCGCACACGAGGCCAAAGCGCAGGGCATCTCGCTCAAGAAGGCCCTCGACGAATATGCGGCGGAGGCGGTCCGGAAAGACCCCAACCTCCAGGCTGACATGCCTGACGGCCCTGTGCCGGATCCAACCATCAAGGTCGATGGCATACCCTTCGCCGAACTGATCGACCTTAGCCGCCTAGCGGAAGCCAAGGGATACTCTTTCGACGAAGCCATCGACCGCTACGCATGGGTGCCAGCAGTTGATGCAGTCGCTATTCAGCTATCCCAAAACTTCCACGACGACCTGTCGGGAATGGCTTACACCAACGGCGGCCGCAGCCTACGCATCGGTTTCAAAGGCGAGATACCTGCCAAAGCGATAGAGCTCGCCAAGACACTTCCCGGCGAAGTAGAGTTCATTAGCGATAAGGGGTTCTCTGAGGCGGAGCTAAAGGAGGTTCGCGATGCACGTCATTCAATCCTTGCTAGTAACCCAGAGGTTCAGGAGCTGATCGGACGCTACGACGTTGAAACCGGCGTCATCGCATTCCAAGCGGAGCTACACACGAAGCGGCTCGACAGCGCTGACAAGAATCGAATCAAGCAGACCCTGCAGCCTGCACCCTCAGAAAACCCCAACATATCAATCAACGTGACCCTCGTCGACGACCTGAAATACAGTCTCACTGATAATTATCTCCGAGGAGGAGGTTATCTCACACTGAACAACGCGCACATTTGTATGGCTGGCTTCAACATTCAGTCCGACTCAGGTGTGCGGGCCGCAACCACGGCAAAACACTGCGCCGACGATCCATATCTCGTCTACGAGAACCACTCTGATTACGACACCAACAGAACAACGCTGAGTCGGATGTTCCGTGCCAGCTTATACGACTTCGCCCGCTACCAAGGGGGCGATCTCACCTATACTCGCACCTTCTATTACGAGCTCAACTTGCCTCGCTATGCAATTGCAAGTGGCGTGGTCACCACATTGGATCGGCCCATGTGCTCATTCGGGAGATCCAGCTCGGAAGCAGGACTGGGAGCCCGATGCGGGTACATATCAGACGTGAGCACCGAGTACACCTCCGGCGGGGTGACATACCACGATAATTTCGAGGCGGATTATGGTCTTATCGGCGGCGACAGCGGAGGCCCGACCTATTGGGGAGGGATAGCGTATGGAATCAACTCGGGCTCCGACGGTACCTTCTCTCAGATAGCCAAGGTCTCGAATTTCAACGAGTCGGGCGGATTCGGGAGCGATTGGAACGTCTGGATTTGCTCCACATGCTGATTGGGTAGACGCTCCAGGAAGCGCAGAGGAGTGCCGGTGCATTTGCTGGCACTCCTCACCTGCATAGGAAGCGAAGCGTTTACCGGCACCCTCTTCCTATGGTTTAATGAGGTATGATGGCTACAGGTAGACGTCCAAGGAACATACCGAGACGCTTCGCGTTGACCTTCGTAGTGTTGCTAAGTTTAGTGGCCTGCGGAGATGCCGATCAGATCGATGCATCTGCCGATGAACACCCTCTGATCATTGTCCATAGCTCAGGAGTCTACTCCCTCGCGAGTCTCACAGCTACTGTGGGATATGCGTCTGACAGCAAATGCCTCCAGTTGCTGTATGACTCTCCGCAGAGATCGGCAACCCCTATATGGCCCGAGGGCACACAACCCGCTGTTGAACAGGAGAAGCGTGGAGTCGATGTCCCCAATTTCGGCCGGATCTTGCAGGGGGACAAAGTAGTGCTCACAGGCGGGTTCGCGGACTGGGGAAAGCAGCCTCCTCAAGATATGAATGTCGGCGCAGCTCGCGTATGCCCCCAGAGCGATCCCGAAGGTACAGTTTTCAGCATCGGCCGTATTGAGTCTGTTGAACGACAAGATCGCTACACAGGTTGAATGCGTAGAGTCTTCGAGTCGTGACGGATAGCGCTCGATGCGGGACGACCGTGGTATGCGGTACGGGCAAAGGGGTGGGTACACGCCCGCCGAGCAGGAACGGCGAGAGCGTGTACGGCTGCAAGCGGCCGAGTGGTTCGAGGCCGGTGAGTCGACCAAGACGATCGCCGCACGGTTACGGGTGCACGAGCGGTCGGTGACCCGCTGGCGCAAGGCCTGGCGCGAGGGTGGGACGCAGGCGCTGCTGTCCAAGGGGCCGGTGTCGAAGGAGAAGCTGTCGGCCAAGCAGTGGCAGCGGCTGGAGACCTAGCTTCGGCGCGGCCCGCTGGCCTGGGGATACGACGAGAACCAGTGCTGGACGCTGGCCCGGGTCAAGACGCTGATCGGGCGGCTGTTCCACATCGGCTACACCATCGAGGGCGTGGGCAAGCTGCTGCATCGCCACGGCTGGTCGGTCCAGGTTCCGGCGCGGCGGGCCCTCGAGCGCGATGAGGAGGCCATCGCCGCCTGGAAACAGGAGGTGTGGCCGGTGGTAAAAGCACCGCTGCGGACCTGGGCGCCTACCTGTGCTTCGAAGACGAAGCCGGGCAGGGGCTGAGGCCGCCGAAGGGACGCACCTGGGCGCCGGTCGGCGCCCGTCCGGTAGTGACGGTACGCGGCAAGGGCTCGGGCCGGGTCAACATGGCCGGCGTTGCGGCCTATCGGGACGGTGAGCGGCCGCATCTGTTCTACCGCCTGCACATCTACCGCGGCCGCAGGGGAGAGCCGAAGTCGTTCTGCTGGATCGACTACCGGGACCTGATCGTGGCCACCCATCAGCACCTGGGCGCGCCACTGGTGTGGTGCTGGGACAACCTGAACGTGCACCTGGCCGGCCAGCTCACCGAGTTCGCCGCCGAGCACGCCGACTGGCTGCGCATCGTCCAGTTACCCGCCTACGCGCCCGAGCTGAACCTCGTCGAGGGCGTCTGGTCCCTACTTCGCCGGGCTCTGGCCAACTTCGCCGTCGCCGACCTGCCTGGACTCGTCCGGATCGTCAAACGCAAGCTGAAGAAGATCCAGTACCGGCCCCCATCTGCTCACCGGCTGCCTGACCCAGACCGGGCTCACCCTCGATACCCCGGCAAAGACATGACCGACTCTACGAATTCAACCTGTGTATAGCACCTCTGGCGTTACGGTGTTGGAACGTTCATGGACCTGCCAGCACTGCAACCAGGGCACCCTTACATTGATCACCTATCGTCTGGCTGCGGGTCAGACCATGCCGTCCAAGAAGACCCGATAGCTGTGGCCCGTCGAGGAACCTCGCGAACTCGACCAGGATGTGCCTGAAGGAATTCGCGATCGCTTCATGGAGGGCAGCCGCTGCGAGAACGTCGGTGCCTACCGTGGAGCTGCGGCTATGTATAGGGCGACGATCGAGGAACTGGTAAAGGAACGCGGCGCGACGGGCAAGAGCCTCTACGACAAGATCGAGAATCTTAAGCCCTCTCTTGGCGACGACCTAGTAACAGACCTACATGAGGCAAGGATGTTGGGCAACGACAGTGTCCACGACGGCCTGCTGTACTCCGCAGAGGAGGTCGGCGACGTGGCGGAGCTGATCATCGAGATGACCGAGATCTTGTATGTGCAGCCCGCGAGGAAAGCCAAGATGCGTCAAGAGCGGCAAAAGCGGCGTGCGGCAGCCAAGGTCGTGACTACCCCCTGATATGGAGTCAGGCTTAGGCGCCCTCCCCAGGTGCGGTTCCGCCATTCTCTTGCGCTGCCCACTGCTTATTGTGAAGCCGTCCGCGCACCACATGGCCAGGCCACGTGCTCTTTGCATGAGGTGCGATGTTCTCGGCGGCCATGGCAAGCGCATATCCGAGACGGGCGCGGTCACCAGGCGAGGGGACGGTGCTGTATTGGCTGTATTCAGTAGCAGGAACATCCCATACCAGGATGCGCCACTCGGTGTCGTACTCGTCGTCGTGGAGGTAGTAGTCCACGGCTTCTGGCACGGAGGCGACCAGGTGATCCAAGTAGGCGTCGAAGGTCGCCCGGCCGAAACTGTGCGGGCTTCCTTCAGCGTCATCAATCACTCCACGACCTGTCACGCTGCCGTCGGCGGATCTGTAATCCATGACCCATGACCAGACCTTGCTGAGCTTGTCCCTCGTCTGGATCACGAAGGCGTACTGCTTGCCAGTCGAATCCATCCTTCGAGTGTGGCGGCAGTCGACCGCTGCCGCAGGAGTGCGTGTGCCTGGTGACAACATCATGGCGCTGAAGTAGTGAGGTGACGGAAGGCACCGTGTCAGCCACGAAGGCCTGACTGTAGCTTTGCCTGCCCGCTCGATGAGGCGCGTCTAAGCAGGTCAGACACTGCTTGGGCAGCTTAACGGACCTCTTGCGCGTGACTTCAGTCCCTCTCTTTTCCCGCTGATCAGCGGGTCGAAAGCAGCGACTGGGGTGGTTCGCGGTGTTGGCGCAACGGACCTCTGTGTCCCGGGTTCTTCCCATCCGGTGGTCGAGACCTGGATCGACCAATCCGGCGCGACCCCGCGGGGAGACACCATGGCCACCGATCTGCAGGACAGCACAGCCGCAACGAACTCCAACCTGAACGCCCTGAACGCGGCGGACAAGGCGTTCCGATTCCTGATCACGGGTCCGAATCCACTCTCAGTGGACGGCCGCTTCATCGGTCATGAACTGCCCCAGCATCCAATCGGTCTCGGCGAGCTGAAGGCGCTGCTGCTCTCACCACAGGCCGACGACGAACTGAAGGATGCCGTCTGGGCGCATCTGGTGCGGCGCTCGCGGAGCGATGGCCCGGCGTGGGTGATCGCGTGCGTCGGCGTGGCGATGCCAGGGCTGAAGAACCTGGCCTCGCGCACCACGCACGGCTGCCCGAAGCATGTGGTCGACGACATCGTCTCGGAGATGGTGACGAACTTCGTCGCGCAGCTCCGCCGGATCGATCTCGACCGGCCGAACATCCTGCCTCGGCTGCTGCTGTGGGCGAAGAAGGGCGCGCTTCAGGTTCGAGCGCGGGAGCTCGCCTCCATCGAGATCTGCGCCGACATACCGGAGCAGGCGGCCCAGGACAGCGAGCCGTTCATGGTGCTCGCCGAGGCTGTGCGGTGCCGGGTCATCACTCCCGACGAGGCGAAGCTGATCAACGCGACGCGCTTGGAAGGGCAGTCGTTGCGGGCGTACGCGGGGCGGCTCGGGGTGCCAGCGGATCGGCTGTACAAGCGCCGGCGAACGGCGGAGACGCGGCTGGCGCGGGCGATCGAGGAGGGTCAAGTCTCGGTCAGCGGTGACGGACCGGGCTCCAATGTCGAGTGCTGAACCGGTGATTCATCTACGTCAGCCGTGATCACGGCTCGGGGCGGAGTTCTGGGGGGCGGTTGCCCGTTCCCATCGAGTCCATCGTCCCTCGTCCTTCGAAGGAGGACACCCATCCCGGACCGTTCCGGGCCTGTGATCACGGCTCGACGCCAGGTCAAGATCTCGTCCTTGGGGGCCATGTCATGAAGCCATCTCGGCCTTGTCCGTTGTTCGTCATCCGGGTTCCGGCGAAGGTGAGCTTGGTGCGGCGTGGTGTCGCGTCGCTGGTGTGGACCGGCGGCTGCACCATCGCGGCCCTGACTGTGCCGGGGATCGCCGAGGCCATGACCGCGCTGGCCTCCGCCTCGCTCGACCAGGTCATCACCAACCTGCGCAACGTGGTGGTCGGGCTGCTCGTCGGGCTGGCCACGCTGTTCTTCACCATCGGCGGAGTCCGCTACATACTGGCCGGCGGCGACCCCGGAGAGGTCGAGGCCGCCAAGAAGACGCTGCGGTACGGAGCGCTCGGCTACGGGGTGGCGGTGCTCGCGCCCGTCCTGGTGGAGATCCTGCAGCGGATCGTGGGGGCTTGACGTGTCCGGGACTCGCCGAAGGGCGGCCGGGCTGCTCGTCCTCCTGGTGGTCGGTGCCGCGCTCGCCTTGGCGCTGATCAGCGGACGCGCGCTCGCCGCCTCTCCGACAGCGACACCGACGCCCACCCCAACCGCGACGCCCTCGACTTCGGCCGCAGCGCCGGCACAGGACTGCGGGTTCATCAGCGTGGCCTGCGAGGCCCGCCAGGCGGTCAACGAGTGGTTCACACACCTCGTGGAGACGGCCTCCAAGCCGGTGTTCGAGATGCTCGGGTCGACCGTGCTGGCGACGCCAGAGCTGGACTCCCCGGCCATGGCCCGAGCCAAGCAGCTGTGGGAGATCTCCAGGACCATCGCGAACACCTGCTTCGTGCTGCTGGTGACAGCCGCGGGAGTGATGCTCATGGTCGGGCAGGCGCTCCCGGGTGAGAGCTCGGCGCGCGAACTGCTGCCCCGGCTGGTGTGGGCGTTCCTGGCCGCGAACCTGAGCCTGGTCGCGATCGGGTACGCGATCACCCTGGTCAACGGGCTGAGTCACGCGTTCCTGGCTGATGGTGCCGACCGGATCGATCCGGAGTCAGTGTTCAACGCCGTCAAGACAACGATCCTGGCGGGGATCGCCACTCACGGCGTGTTCTTCGCGCTCGTGGCGCTGGTCGCGGTCGTCCTGGCGGTCGGGGTCGTGTTTACCTATCTCGTACGGATCGCGCTCACCATGGTCGTGATCGCGGCAGCACCTCTGGCGTTGATCTTTCACGCGCTGCCGATGACGGACGGGCTGGCCAGGCTGTGGTGGCGGTCGTTCATCGGGCTGCTGACGATCCAGATATGCCAGTCGCTCGTGCTCGTCACGGCGCTGAAGCTCATCTTCTCCGACAACCCGGCCGAGGACGCCGCCGCGTTCTGGGTGCCCACCACGGCGGACCTGGCCGACCTGCTCATGGCCGTGTGCCTGCTGTTCGTCCTGTTCAAGATCCCAGGATGGGTTGCGAGGACGATCTGGCAGGCGAACCGGCCCAGGACGCTCTCGCGCTTGGTGCAGTCCCTGATCATCTATCGCGGGCTGAACTTCCTACTCGGAAAGCGCGCCGGTGCGTCACGCGCGGTACCGCGTTCCGGGCCTCCGAACCCGCCCACCGGCACTGGGCCCAATGGCCCGCCCAGCGGCGGTCCTCCCGGCGGCCCGCCCTACGGCGGTGGTCCTGGCGGTGGTGGCCCCGGTGGGCGGAATCCGAGCTCGGGCGGGCCGAGCGGCGGGATACAGCGACGTCCCCGTCCATCCCGGCGGCCCACCACGGGCTGCGGCGGCAACGGAAACGCCCGTGTGGGACGTACGAATCGCCCGTCCCGTCATGACCACCCAACGCGCCCTGACACGCCGGACAGCCCCGTCAGAAAGCAGCCAGGCCCGGTACCCCATCCCCGCCCGCAACCGGGCCGTCGTGGCCGACCGCCCGTCCGCAACGACCAGCAACCGAACGCCACACACCTACCGCAAGCGTCCGCCGCACGCCGCGCGCAACGCGATCGCTCGCAGGTCACGGTGCGGCTCGACATGCCTCGTCCTCGCAGAAAGGC
Organism: Nonomuraea longispora; assembly: GCF_004348345.1. GTDB lineage: Bacteria > Actinomycetota > Actinomycetes > Streptosporangiales > Streptosporangiaceae > Nonomuraea > Nonomuraea longispora. The sequence goes on along the minus strand of NZ_SMJZ01000180.1, from coordinate 3,725 downwards.
AGAACGCCGTGCGACACGCAAATAACGAACGGCTGGTCGCGACGATCCCGGCCGACGTGGAGATGCCGGACAAGATCCTCGCGAAGCTGACCATCCGGCAGGTCGCGATCCTGGCGGGGACGGGACTGCTGGCCACGTGGGTCTACGTCCTGGCCGGTGACCGGCTGCCCATCCCGGTGCTCGCCGCGATCGTCGTACCGATGATCGCCTGCGGATGCGCGCTGGCACTCGGCAGACGCGACGGGCTCGGTCTCGACCGGCTCGCCCTTCATGCCCTCGCATGGCTGCGCCGGGATCGCAGGCTCGTCACGGCTGAGGAGGGAGTGCCCGAGCCGCCGGCCTGGTGCCGAGTACGAGGCCGGCTCCCCGGGCGCTTGCGGCTCCCGGTCCGGGCGATCCGTGAGGACGGCGTCATAGAGCTGGCCGAAGGCGGAACCGCGGCGGTCGTCCGAGCCGGGACCGTGGCGTTCGGACTGCGGACCGGCGAGGAGCAAGCGGCGCTGGTGGGGGTGTTCGCCGGGTGGCTGAACTCACTCGACGCACCCGTACAGATCCTCTTGCAGGCCCGCCCGGTCGACCTGTCCGATCTCGCCGACCGGATCAGCCACACCGCCGAGCGCCTGGCCGATCCAGCACTCGAGCAGGCGGCACACCAGCACGCCGACTTTCTCACCGAACTCAGCGCGACCCGGGATCTGCTGACCCGCGACGTCCTCGTCGTGGTCCGTCATCAGGACAGCGAGCAGCCGCCAACGTGGAAGCGCGGGCATCGGCGAGCCGCTCACCGGAACAGCTCGGCGGCGATCGTGGCTCGTCGCGCAGAAGAAACCGTCCGCTCCCTGCTCGCGCTTGGCGTCCACGCCTCCGTCATGGGCGCCGACGACGCTCGCGAGCTGCTGGTGCGGTCGTTGTCGCCGCGCCGCCCGGAACCGGTCGGGATCGCGCGCCCTGATGAGCCGATCTCTCGTGGAGAAGACGCCTGATGATGTTCAACCGACTCTCCGACCACGCGGCGGAACTCGCCAAGACCGCCGCCACTTTGCCCGGCCCCTCATCGTTGAAGATCAATGCTCGTTCGGTCGAGTTTCCCGACGGAGTCTGCGCGTCGTTCGCGATCGCCGGATACCCGCGCGAGGTGGGCGCAGGCTGGCTCGAACCGCTGACCGGCTATCCAGGACACCTCGACGTATCCCTGCACATCGAGCCCGTGCCTCCGCTGGTCGCCGCTCAACGGCTCCGCCGCCAGCTCGCCCGCCTGGAGTCGGCCTCCACGAGCGGCCGTACGCCGGACTTCGCGACCGATGCGGCGGCCGACGACGCCGCGGAGCTGGCCGCCTCTCTCGCCCGAGGCCACGGCCGTCTCTTCCGTGTCGGTCTCTATCTCACGGTCCACGCCGCGGACTCCGAAGAGCTGGAGGCTGAGGTCCAGCACGTCAAGGCGCTGGCAGCCTCCCTTCTGCTCGACGCGCACCCGGCGACGTTCCGCGCGATGCAGGGGTGGACGACCACGCTGCCGTTTGGTGCCGACGCGCTGAAGACGCGCCGGACTTTCGATACCTCGGCGCTCGCGGCGGCGTTCCCGTTCGCGTCACCCGATCTGCGAGCCCGGCTCGCTGAGACCCCGGTGTTGTACGGGCTGAACGTCTACTCCTCCGGCGTCGTGCTGTGGGACCGGTTCGCGCACGACAACTACAACTCCGTGACGATCGCTCGGTCGGGGGCGGGCAAGTCGTACTTCACCAAGCTTGAGGTGCTGCGGCTGCTGTTCCACCAGGTCGAGGTATGCGTCGTCGACCCCGAGGACGAATACCGCCGCCTGTCAGGAGCGGTCGGGGGAACCATCCTCGGCCTCGGTGCGCCCGGCGTGTGCTTCAACCCTTTTGATCTGCCCGACTCCGCCGAAGGCGACGACGCGCTGGACCGGCGCGCGATGTTCCTTCAGACCCTCGTCGGGACCATGCTCGGCGAACCGCTCAATGCTGCGACGAAGGCTGTACTGGACAAGGCCGTGATCGCCACCTACGCGGCCCACGGCATCACCTCCGACCGACGTACGTGGAAGCGTCCCGCGCCGCTGCTCGCCGACCTGGCGACGATGTTGGAGGCTACGGACGCGCCGGAGGCGTCCCAGCTGGCTGCGCGGCTCGCCCCGTACGTGTCCGGTTCGTATCGCAGTCTGTTCTCCGGCCCGACCACCACCCGCCCGGACGGCCACCTGATCGTGTTCTCCCTGCGGGACCTGCCCGAGGAAACCCGCCCGGTCGGCATGCTCCTGGCGCTCGACGCGATCTGGCGTCGCGTGTCCAACCCTGCCGACCGGCGCCGCCGCCTGGTCGTGGTCGACGAGGCGTGGACGCTCATGCGCGAGAACGAGGGTGCGAGGTTCCTGTATCGGCTCGCCAAGTCCGCCCGCAAGCACTGGACCGGCCTCGCCGTCGTCACCCAGGACGCCGCCGACCTTCTCGGCTCAGATCTCGGCAAGGCCGTCGTCGCGAACGCCGGCACACAGATACTTCTGCGTCAGGCCCCGCAGGCCATCGACGAGATCGCCGACGCGTTCAGCCTCACCGAAGGAGAGCGGCTTTTCCTGCTCTCGGCCGGCCAGGGCGAAGGCCTGGTCTGTGGCGGCGCTGGAGACCGTGCGGCCTTCTCTGCCGTCGCCAGCGCCTCCGAGCATGCGCTCGCCACCACCGACCCGGCCGAGTGGGAGGCCGACCAGCCGTGATCCCGCCCCTTCCCGACCCGGCCCTCGGCGGAGCAGTGATCGGAAGCGTGGTCGCCTTCGCGATCGCGGCCAGAGCCGTCCTGTGGCGGTGGCGCAACGCCCGCTTCGCGCGGAACGCTCGGCTGGTCGAGATCGCCGTCCCGCCGCAGGTCGAGCCCGGCAGCGCGGCTGCCTGGTGGTCCCAGGTCATGGGGCTGACCGCACCGCGCTGGAAGCGTGCTCTGTTCGGCCAGCCCCACCTGTCCTGGGAGTACGTGGCCGACTCCGCCAGCGTCCGCGTCCAGCTCTGGGTACCTGGCCTCGTCCCGCCCGGGCTGGTCGAGAAGGCGATCCGGTCGGCCTGGCCCGGCGCTACCGTGACCACCCGTCCGGTCGAACCGCCCACACCGCGCGGGGTCAGGACGTCCCGGTGGCGCATGACCTTGGCCCGCCCGGACCACTACCCGCTCACGACGACGCACAGCGGCGACCCGCTGCGTGCGCTGCTCGGCGCGCTGTCTGGGTTGCGCCCAGGCGAGCATGCCGCCGTTCAGGTGCTGGTCCGACCGGTGACCGGGCGGCGGCTGTCAGCCGCTCACCGAGCCGCCTCCGCGTTGCGCAACGGTACGTCCGGCAGTCTCCGTTCCGAGCTGTTCGACCTGATCACACCCGGCGGCATGAGCCTTGCCAGGCCGGGCGAGCTGGCCAGGATGTTTCCTGAACGAGCCGAGGAGATCCGCGCCATCCTCGCCAAGGCGGGCCAGTCACGCTTCGGTGTCCAGATCTCCTACGCCATCACCAGTGATCGCCCCGACGCCCGAGGCCGCCTTCGTGGACGGGCTCATGAGATCGCCGCCACGTTCGCGCTGTTCGCCTCCGGCCATCAGTATCTGCGCCGTCTACGCGGCCTCGACCTGCCCGGCCGCATGTCCAGCCGCCGCATGAACACCGGGTATCTCCTGGCCGTCAACGAGCTCGCCGCGATCGCCCATCTGCCCTACGACCAGGCGGCCCCTGGCAT
>NZ_SMJZ01000017.1 GCF_004348345.1 Nonomuraea longispora | reverse complement strand
GGAGCGGGGAGTTCGGTGCGGTGGGCCTGGATGCGCTCCAGCGCCGTGCGCAGCGCATCCGCGGGCGGCTCGACCACCTCCAGCTGGGCGGTGAACCGGGCCGCCTCCTCGGCCAGCAGGGTGCGTACCCGCTCGCGCAGGTCCTCCCTGGCCCGCACGGTCAGCGTACGCACCGCCTGGTCGCCGAAGACGGCCTCCAGCAGCTTCTGGGTCAGCACGCTCGTCCCGCCGGCGATCCCCACCTCGATCCCGGTCAACCCTCCTGTGGAGGCGAACACGCCCAGCATGAGCAGCAGCCCGGCCCCGTTCACCCCGAAGGACGCCACGCGCGCGGTCGTGCGCCTGTCGGCCCCCTCCTCGCGTACGAGGTCGAGCACGAACTCCTGCCACCCCCGCACCGCCGCCTCGACCCGCTTGGCCAGTTCGGGCGAGGCACGGCCGAGCCGGGCGGACTCGACCGCGCCGAGCCGTTCGAGCAGCCCGGGGCCGCCGGGCGCGGCGGACCACCCTTCCAGGGCACGTTCGGCGGCGCCGTCGGCGGCGCCCCTGATGAGGGACTCGACGCCGCTCTCCAGGGCGTCCCTGAGCCGGAGCTCGGGCACCCGTCCCGTGAAGAAGCCGACGACGCGGTCGCGCAGCCGGCCGACCCGGCTCTCCAGCGAGCGCATGAGGTCGCCGGTGCCGATGAAGTCCTGCCAGCGGGCCAGCACCTCACCCCGCAGCAGCGACCCGTCGCGCATGCCTTCGTCGAAGTCGGCCATGCCACCGGCGTACGCTCCCGTGACGATCGAGCGCAGGCCGTCGAAGGCGGCGCGCTGGCGGTCGACGGCCCCGGCCAGCGAGGGCACCCGGGTTGCGAGGCTGTCGAGCGCCCCCGACAGCGTCCGGCGTACGACGCGGGACCTTTCGGCGGCGTCGGCGGCCAGCTCCGTGAGCCAGTCGGCGACGGGCCGCACCGTCTCGCGGGGCAGCCGGGCCTTCTCGTCGGGCAGCGGCACCTCGGGGACGGTGAACAGCCGGGTGTCCTCCAGGCCGTTCTCGGCGAGGAGGCGGGACAGGTCGCGCGAGACGGGCTCGAGGGCGTCGGACGGCACCCTGTCGAGGACGACGGCGAGCGCGGTGCTGCGTTCGCGGGCGGAACGCAGGAAGCCCCACGGCACCTCGTCTGCGTAGCGGGCCGCGGTGGTGACGAACAACCACAGATCGGCGGCGGCGAGGAGCTGGGCGGCCAGTTGCCTGTTGGCGGTCACCACGGAGTCGATGTCGGGGGCGTCGAGCAGCGCGAGCCCGGCGCCGAGCGCGTCGGAGGTCACCACCCGCAGGGCCCCGGGGCCGTCGCCGGTGCCCCGGGACAGGCCGGGGAGCACGTTCTGGCCCATGAACCAGTCGCGGTCGGCGGGGCTGACCACGAGCGTGGGCACCAGCGTCGTGGGCCGCAGCACGCCCGGCTCGGCGACGTCGGCCCCGACCAGCGAGTTGACCAGCGTGGACTTGCCCGCGCCGGTGGATCCGCCGACGACGGCCAGCAGCGGCGCGTCGAGGGAGCGCAGCCGGGGCAGCAGGTAGTCGTCGAGCTGGCCGGTCAGCTCGCGCAGCGCCCGCCTGTCGGCCGCGCTGTCCCCGATCGCCAGCGGGAACAACTCACGGTCGAGTGGCCGGCGCAGGGTCTCCAACGCGCCCAGCAAGTCCATGAACCCACGCTACCCAGCGTGAACCACATTCACCGGCCCGGTGCCGAGGTGTTGCCGCGCGCTCAGCCCGGGGGCGGCTCTCTCAGCACGTAGCCGACGCTGCGCAGCGTGTGGATGAGCCGCGGCTCGACGTCGTCGACCTTGCGCCTGAGATAGGAGACGTACGACTCGACCACGCCCGCGTCGCCGCCGAAGTCGTAGTTCCAGACGTGGTCGAGGATCTGCGCCTTCGACAAGACGCGCCCGGCGTTGACCATGAAGTAGTGCAGCAGCTTGAACTCGGTCGGCGACAACCGCACCTGCCGGTCGCCCCGCCACACCTCGCGCGCGTCCTCGTCCAGTTCCAGGTCGGCCACCTTGAGCCTGCTGGGAGGACCGCCCTCGCCGCGCGTACGCCGCAGCACCGCGCGGATCCTGGCCTGCACCTCTTCGAGGCTGAACGGCTTGGTCACGTAGTCGTCGCCGACCCGCAGCCCCGCTATCTTGTCCTCGGTGGCGTCGCGGGCGGTCAGGAACAACACGGGCGTGCCGATCCGCTTGGCCACCTCGAACCCGTCGAGGTCGGGCAGCATCACGTCGAGCACGACCAGGTCGGGCGAGGCACGTTCGGCGACCTCGACGGCCTCCTGCCCGTCGGCGGCGGTCAGCACCTCGAAACCGGAGAAGCGCAGGCTGGCGGAGAGGAGGTCCCTGATGCTGGGTTCGTCGTCCACCACCATGATCAGCGCCTCGGGTTTCGTCACCTACTCAGCGTGACAAATTCACCTGAGGGTTTGCTGAAGGCTCACTCCAAGGCAAGTGGGAGTTCCACCCGGAAGGTCGAGCCGTCCTCGGGCGAGCTCTCGACCGTCACCGTGCCGCCGTGGGCCGCCACCAGCGCCTGGACGATCGCCAGGCCGAGCCCACTCCCCCGGTCCTCGCCCGACCGGCGGCGCGAGCGGGCGGAGTCGGCCCGGTAGAAGCGTTCGAAGACCCGGTCGAGCTGGTCGGGGGTGAGCCCGGGGCCGCTGTCGACCACTTCGAGGAAAAGTGTGCCGGCGCCCGCCCCCGCACGCACAGTGATCGGCGTGCCCGGCTCGGTGTGGATGATGGCGTTGGTGACGAGGTTGCTGATGATCTGGCGCAGGCGCACCTCGTCGCCGGAGACGATCAGGGCCGCGCCACCGACCACGTCGAGCTTCACCGTACGGTCGGGCGCCAGGATCCTGGCATCGTGCACGGCGTCGGCCGCCAGCGCCAGCATGTCGACCGGGCGCATCTTCAGCGGGCGCTGCTGGTCCACCCTGGCCAGCAGCAGCAGGTCGTCCACCAGCAGGCTCATCCGCCCGGCGGCCTTCTCGACGCGCTGCATCAGCTCGGTGGGGTCGGCGCCGGGGTTCTGCCTGGCGTACTCGGCGAAGCCGCGGATGGAGGTCAGCGGGGTGCGCAGCTCGTGGGAGGCGTCCCCGACGAACTCGCGCATGCGCACCTCGGAGCGCCTGGCAGCCGCCTCCGAGTCCGACCTGGCGGCGAAGGCGGCCTCGATCTGCGCCAGCATCCCGTTCAGCGACCTGGCCAGGCGGCCCACCTCCGTACGCGGGTCGCCGTCGGGCACCCGCCTGCCCAGCTCGCCGGCCGCGATGGCCTCGGCCGTACGCTCGATCTGGGCGAGGGGACGCATGCTGCGCCGCACGATCGTGATGCCCACGACGGCCAGGATGAGCAGGATGCCGCCACCGCCGAGCAGTTCGATGAGCACGAGCCGCCGGGTGATGGCGTCGACCTCCTCCAGGTCCACCGCGACGACGAGGGTGCGCTTGCGCACCATGCTCTCCAGCACCCGCCACTCGCCGTCGCCCCTGATCGCGGGCGCGTTGTAGGGCTCGGCTCCGGGCGCGGCCTGCAGGATCGGCTTCGGCTTCATGTCGACGTCGCGATGGGTCAGCATCGGCTCGAACATGGCGCCCGGCTCCTTGACCAGCACGATCGCGTCGGACTCGATGGCGATCGGCCGGTCGGAGGTCTCCCTGTCCCTCCTCCAGTCGCTCAGCACCTTCTTGTGCATGCGCAGGCTGAGCAGGTGGAGCTGGCTGTCGACCCGGTCGATGAGGTAGCCGTGCAGGACCGAGACGCTCACCAGGCCGATGAAGGTCATGCCGAAGCCCAGCAGGGCCAGCATCGACGCGATCAGCTTGATCCGCAGCGGCAGGCCGCGCATCAGGGGCTCGGCGGCAGGCGGAGGACGTAGCCGACACCGCGCAGCGTGTGGATGAGCCGCGGGCTGCGATTGTCGATCTTGCGGCGGAGCACGGAGACGTACGACTCGACGATGCCGACCTCGCCCCTGAAGTCGTAGTCCCACACGTGGTCGAGAATCTGCGGCTTGGACAGGACCCGGCCGGCGTTCGTCATGAAGTACCGCAGGAGCTTGAACTCGGTCGGCGACAGCGCCACGGCGTTGCCGCCGCGCCACACCTCGTGGCTCTCCTCGTCCAGCTCGATGTCGGCGAACGTCAGCCTCGGCGGCGCCGACTGCGGCTCCCCGCTCGTACGGCGCAACACCGCGTGGATCCTGGCGATCACCTCCTCCAGGCTGAACGGCTTGGTCACGTAGTCGTCCCCGCCGATGGTGAGTCCGCGGATCTTGTCCTCGGTCTCGTCGCGGGCGGTCAGGAACACCACCGGCGTGCGCAGTCCGCCGCCTCGCAGCCGCCTGACGATCTCGAATCCGTCCAGGTCGGGCAGCATGACGTCGAGCACCACGAGGTCGGGCCTGTGCCGTTGTACGGCGGCCACGGCGTCGAGGCCGCTCTTGGCGGTGGTCACGTCGAAACCCGCGAATCTCAGGCTCGCGGCGAGGAGCTCGAGGATGTTCGGATCGTCCTCGACGATCAGCAGGCGTGCTTCCATCACATCCAAGGATGCACTCATCGGACGGGTGCTGGGACAATTCCGGCAATGTGCCGGGCAATGGCCAGGCTGGACGTCGCGGCGGGCGAGGGTGCGTTGCGTACGAGCACCACCCGCCCGTGTACGTCCACGACGAAGTCGTCGACCATGCGGCCGTCCCGTGACACCGCCTGGGCGCGTACGCCACCCTCGGTGCGCTCCAGGTCGGAAGCGGTGAGCGCGGGGACGTAGCGGCGGGTGGCGCGCAGGAACTCGCGTTTGACGAGGGAGCCGTGGAGTTCCCTGAGTCCGGTACGCCAATGGGCCCGGGCCAGGCGCAACGTCCCCGGCCATCCAAGAATTTGCCGAAAATTGCAGTAGTTTCGCCATCGCACGGCAGAACCGTAACCCTCATAGGCCAGGGCGAGCACCGCGTTCGGCCCCGCCAGCACCCGGCCGTCGGTCTGCCGCGTCAGGTGAACCCCCAGGAACGGGTAGCGCGGATCGGGCACCGGGTAGATCAGCCCCCGGACCAGGTCCTTGGCCGCGCGCTTGAGCGCGTAGAAGTCGCCCCTGAACGGGACGATCCTGACGTCCCCCGGTGAGCCCGCCATCCGGGCCACCGCGTCGGTGTTCAGGCCGCCGCACACCACAAGGCGGTCGAAGGACAATTTCCGCCGTCCGGCCAGCACCTCCACGCCTCCGGGGCGTTCCCTGATCGCCCGGACCGGGTGCGCGAGGCGTACGGACCCGCCCAGCTCCGCCACGTCCTGCGCGAGCCGGCGCGCGACGGCGGCGAAGTCGCAGATCGCGGTGTGCGGCGAGTGGACGGCGCCGACGCCGACCGCGTGCGGCTCGACCTCGCGCAGCGCCAGCCCGTCCAACTCGGTGATGCCCGGCACCCCGTTGGCCCTGGCCCGCTCGGCCAGGGCGCTCAGCCGCGGCCGCTCTGCCGTGGTGCTCGCCACGACCAGCTTGCCGACCTCGTGGTACGGCAGCGCGTGCGCGGCGCAGTAGTCCTTGAGCAGCACCACACCCTCGCGGCACAACCTGGCCTTGAGCGAGCCCGGCGGGTAATAGATGCCCGCGTGCACGACGCCGCTGTTGTGGCCGGTCTGGTGAGCGCCGACGCGGCCCTCCTTCTCCAGCACCGTCACCTCGGCGCCCCTGGACTCGGCCAGCTGCCGCGCCACCGCCAGGCCCACGATGCCCGCGCCCACGATCCCGATCTTCTCCGTCACATGACAATTCTCGGACCTTCCACCCGTGCCCGCCATATCCGGGCGAAAAGGTGGCGACCGTACGTGCTTCTTCGCGGGCCACGGGCTGGTGTCGCATGGACCAGGTGACCGAAGAACCGCCCGAATAGCTGAACTCCCAGTCCAGGACGGCATCGACACGCCGGCCGCCGCCATGACCACCAGCTTCCTGCAGCCTCATGAACCAGAATCGAACGTGAGTACGATGGACCCATGTATCTGCCGCCGGAGTGGCCGCCCGAGGTCCGTCCGCCCAGCGTGCCCGACTGGGAGACCTCGGCGGTGGCCTGGCTGCTCGACGCGGTTCCGCCCGACTACCGCGCCTACGACGTGCTCAGGCGGCACCCCGTCGCGCTGGCCGGCATGGCCAGGCACCACGTCCTCTCAGCCGTCGAGGCCGCCCGCGCGGGTTACCGGGCGGCCGCCGTCGACCTCAAAGGGCACCTGCCGCCGCACGCCATCGAGGCGGTGCTCGACACCTACCGGCAGGAGGGGCCGCGGCTGGTGCGCCTGTCGCGCTCCGTCGAGGTCGTGGAGCGGGCGCTGCGCGGCGACCTGTTCACCGCCACGATGCGTGGGCTCGGGCGGCCTTCAGGTCCCCCACCGGGCTGAGGCAGGACGTCCGCACGCCAACGGACCGACCGGTCCCTGGAACGGCGTGGTGCTGGTCAACGTGGTCGGCGGTCTCATCGGCGCCGGGTTGGTGCGGGTCGCGTCGGGGTTCACGTTCGCCCGGGCCGCGATCATCGCGGCGATCGCCGGCACGATGCGGCGCTCCGGCCGTTGACCGGCGGGAGCTCAGCGGGTACGGCGGGCCAGTAACGTGATGACGCCCACGGCAGTGGCGGCCGCGATCAGCCAGATGAGCACGTCCTTGACCGTCAGGCCGGACGCGCCGGAGTCGGAGGCCGCCCGCGTCGACCCGGCTGCCTCCTCGTCACGGGTCTCCTCCGGGGTCGCTTCGGGTGTCGGGGTGGGGGTGGCACGCTCGGGCAGCGGCACCCGGTAGACCGGGCTGCGCGGCCCCTCCGAGCCGACCAGCAGCGCCGTGCCGTCGGCGGTGTAGGCGATCGACTCGGCCTGTTCGAGCTCCGGCATCGTCACCTTGGCGATCGTCTCGCCGGAGGGCCGGTAGAGGGTGGCGGAGAAGTAGGTGCGGATGACGTACGACGAGCCGTCGGGGGCGTAGGCGGCGTCCGTGGCCATGATGGGGGCGCCGGCGACCTTGCGCAGGATGTTCGTCCGGCCGGTACGAAGTCTCTTCGGCGCCGCGTAGACCGAGCCCGCGAACTCCTTGGACACCACGTAGAGCCGGCCGGACCTGGGGTTGATCATGAGCCCTTCGGCGTTGCGGGCCCCGTCGGCGTAGCGGAAGCGGTAGCGGGTCGCGGGCAGGGTGGCGTCGCGCAGCGTTCGCGGCTCCATGACGCGATAAACGGAAATGTCGGGCCAGGCGCCGTCCAGATTGTCGCCGATGTCGGCAAACCAGAGCACGCCCCGGCCCGTCTCCGGGTCCTTGGACGCCGCCATCGCCTCCCAGTCCCGCGCCTGGGCGCCCTGCACCTGGAAGGTCGCCTTCGTACGGCCCTTCCCGTCGACGGCGTAGAAGGTGGGGGCGGCGGCGCTGTCGTTGTGCGTGTAGTAGACGCCGTCGTGCGTCGGCGACACGGCCAGCCCGCTGGACTCCGTGATTTCGGGATCGCGGAAGGTGAAGAGCTTCTCGGTGCCGTCGTCCGCCGCGTAGGCGGGAACGGCGGACAGACAGCAGATCGCCGTGACGACCGCGAGCACCCTGATCACGACATCCCCCACGCGGCCATCATGCCCCACCCACCGGCCACCCGGTCCGCACGACAGGCCCGGGAACGCACGCCGGAGTGGATGCAGCGCCAAGAATCTCGCTACTCAGCGCCAACGACACCGAACCGGCCGCGTCCTAACCTGGCGACATGATCACAAAAACGAACCGTCTTGCTGTGATGCTCGCCGCTACCGTGATGGCGGGAGGCGCCGCGCTGGTCGCCGCGCCCGCCGCAAGCGCCACCGCCTCGGCCACGACCGCAGCCGTCATCTGTCCCTTCGAGGTGAAGCGGGAGACTCCCAGATGGCGGGGCCCCAACACCCCTCGCTACAACGGAACGTGGAAGGCCGGGAACATCATCAGTGTCTACCAGGGCTCAGCCGAGGGCGGACGGGTGAAGACCACCTCCGGCTACTGGGCCACGGCCTCTCAGCTCACCAGCGCGGGTCAGTGCCGCTCCTGAGCCCTAACCAGCCACCTTGGCGCTGTGGCGGTGGAAACCGGTGCCCTGGAGCCCCACCAGCAGCACGTTGGCCACCGCCATGGCCATCCACAGCCCGGTGATGCCCCAGGTCCTGGCCACGGGAACGGCGGCCAGGACCAGGAGCCCGTACCCGATGGCGAAGTAGCCCAGGCTGGCCCCCGAACGCTTGAGCGCGGTGAGCCCGGTCCCCTGCACCGCCTGGGCCGCGTCGGCCACCGCCGCCAGCGTCATCAGCGGCAGCAGCGCGAGCACGCGTTCGCGTACCGCCGGGTCGTCGCTGAACAGCGTGACCAGCGGCGAGCCGAACGCCAGCAGCAGTCCCGCCCCGGCGAGCGTGGCGGCGAGCGCGAGCAGGGCCGCGCTCCTGTTGGCCCGCCGCGCCGCCGCCGGGTCGGCGGCGCGGGCGATCTCCGGCACCGAGACCTGCCCGATGGCGAGCGAGGCCATCATCATGAACGCGGTGAGCATGGTCAGCACGGCATGCGCGGCGGTGTCGCGCGCGCCGGTCCCGCCCGCCGCGAGAGTGACGACTCCGAGCACCCCGAACTTGATCAGTACGGTGCCCGCCAGCGGCACGCTGACCCTCGCCAGCTTGACGATCTCGCCGATCCGGGGCCTGGCCTGCCCGATGGGGCCGCCGAGCGCGCGGCGCAGCAGGAGACTCGCCACGACCGCCGCCGCGACTCCCCCGACCACCCACGCGATGCCCACCCCGGTCAGCCCGAGCGGCGGCACCAGCGCCACGGTGAGCACGCTCAGCAGCAGCCCGAACGTCAGGGTCGGCCACAGCACGCTGCGGTGGTGCCCGAGCGCCACCAGGATGGTGCTCGCGCCGCCCGTCGAGGCGAAGACGAGGAGGTAGACCGCGACGAGGTACGGCAGCGCGCCCAGCTCGCGCACCACCTCGCCGGGCACCCCCGTGGCGTGCGCCAGCAGCGGAACGCAGGTCACCGCGAGCGCGCCCACCGTGCCGGCGGCCATGGCCAGCCAGCGCGCGTCCCGCACGATCGGCACGGCCGTCGCGGGCGAGTCTTTGTGCTGGGCGACGAACGGCCCGAGCCCGCGCAGCGCTCCCTGCACCGTGGCGGACGCCGGGGTGAGCACGGCGGACATGACGGCGAAGGCGGCGAGGGCCACGGTGTCGTACCGGCCGAGCACGGACGTGACCACCAGCGAGCCGAACATGCCCGTCACCATGGCCAGGAAGAGCGGGACGGCCGCCCTGAGCAGGGCGATCACGAGGGGAGACAGCGCGGCAGGAAGTGCCCCATTTCTCTGTAGATCATGAATGAAGCCTATGGCCTGGAGCACACTCCAGGTACTTAGGGTTGGAAGCATGGACTACGTCAATCTCGGACGCAGCGGGCTCCACGTGAGCCCGCTGTGCCTCGGCACGATGAACTTCGGCCCGCAGACCACGGAGGAAGACTCCTTCGCGATCATGGACAGGGCCCACGAGCTGGGGATCAACTTCTTCGACACCGCCAACGTGTACGGCTGGAAGCTCGGCGAAGGCATCACCGAGAACATCATCGGCCGGTGGTTCGCGCAGGGCGGCGGACGCCGGGAGAAGACGGTGATCGCGACCAAGCTGTACGGCGGGATGAGCGAGTGGCCGAACGACCAGAAGCTGTCGGCGCTCAACATCCGCAAGGCCTGCGACGCCTCACTCAAGCGGCTGCAGACCGACTACATCGACATCTACCAGGCGCACCACATCGACAGGAACACCCCGTTCGACGAGTTCTGGGAGGCCATGGACGTCCTGCGACAGCAGGGCAAGATCATTTACGTGGGGTCGTCGAACTTCGCCGGCTGGCACATCGCCAAGGCCCAGGAGAGCGCCTCCCGGCGCAACTTCAACGGGCTGGTGAGCGAGCAGTCGCACTACAACCTGCTCACCCGAGCGGTCGAGCTTGAGGTGCTGCCCGCCTGTGAGGACTACGGACTCGGCGTGATCCCGTGGAGCCCGCTGGCCGGCGGCCTGCTCGGTGGCGTGCTGCGCAAGATCGACAAGGGCCGTTCGGCCTCGGACACCATGGTCAAGCAGCTCGAGAAGCACCGCGACAAGATCGAGCAGTACGAGAAGTTCTGCGACGAGCTGAACGAGGACCCCGCCTATGTGGCCCTCGCCTGGCTGCTCAAGCAGCGCGCGGTCACCGCGCCGATCATCGGCCCGCGTACGCTGGAGCAGCTCGACGGCAGCATGCGCACCCTGGAGATCGAGCTGGACGAGGACGCCCTGGCCCGCCTGGACGAGATCTTCCCCGGCCACCGCACCGCGCCGGAGGACTACGCCTGGTGAGACTCAGGTCAGCAGCGTGCCGATCACGACGATCAGCAGCAGCAGGCCGAGCACGATGGGCAGCAACCAGGAGCGAGGACGGTCCACGCCCTGGAGCCTAGCCCCGCCCGGAGGATGCGAGCGCCCATTCGGCGAGTGACTCGTACCTCACCTGCGGTCCTGTGTGGCTGCGGACGAGACGGACGTGCTCCGCCCGCCACGGCGAGCCGCTGAATCCCGACAGCGACTCGATCAGCGGGCGGAGGTCCGTCTCCGTCTTGGCCCTGGCCAGCGTCAGATGCGGGTGAAACCGTTTGCCGTCCGTCTGCGCGGCCCCCGCCCTGCGGGCGCCCGCCTTGACGGAGTGGGCGAGCCGGGTCATGGAGTCGCCCGTGACGCCCACCCACAGGACCCGCGCCCTGCGGGCGGACGAGAACCCGCCGAACCCGTCGAGGGCCAGGTCGAGCGCGCTGTGGCGGTGTACGGCACGGGCCAGGCGCGACTCCAGCTCGGGCAGCGCCCGCTCGGGCACCTCGCCGAAGAACGCCAGCGTGATGTGCCAGGTGGCCCGGCCGGGCCAGCGCAGGCCCGGCACCTGCCCGACGTGCGGCGCGATCGCGCGGGAGAGCTCGTCCAGCACCTCGTCGGGCGGCACCAGGGCAGCGAAGAGCCTCATGCCATCCGATTGTGCCCCGTGGCCGGGGCCGGTCACTCAGGCCGTGGCGAGGCTCGGCCTGCGTACCCGCCGGCTGATCAGCCGTGTCACGAGGACCGCCAGTCCCGTGCCCGCGAGGACGAGCACGCCCGACAGCATGACGCCCGCCCGCGGCCCGCCCAGCTCGGACAGCCAGCCGATGAGCGGCGCCCCGAGCGGCGCCCCGCCGGTGAAGACCAGCATGTAGATGCCCATGACCCGCCCCCGCATGTCGGGGGAGGTGGCGAGCTGGACGCTGGCGTTCGCGGCCGTGTTGATGGTGATCAACGCGATGCCGGTGGGAACCAGCAGCAGCAGGTAGACGGGGTAGAACGGGGCCAGCGCCGTCGCTATCTGGAACAGGCCGAAGCCGATCGCCCCGGCGAAGAGCACCTTGCGCGACAACCGCGCCCTGCGCGCCGCCAGCAGCGCCCCTCCGAGCGCGCCCACCGCGAACATGCTGGAGGCCAGGCCGAACGAGGACGCGCCGGCCTTGAACACCTCGCGCGCCATGAGCGCGATCGACATCGAGAACGACTGCGAGAACATCGACACGAACCCGATGAGCAGCACAGGCATAAGCAGTTCCTCGTGCCGCACCACGTAGCGCAGCCCCTCGCGGAGCTGGCCTCTGGCTCTCGGCACGGGCTCGGAGACGTTCAGCTCCGACCTGCGCATGAAGACCAGGCTGGAGATCACGGCGCCGAACGTCAGCGCGTTGATCAGGAAGATCGGGCCGGTCCCGCCCAGCACGTAGATCAGCAGACCGGCGAGCGCCGGGCCGACCACACGGGCCAGGTTGAAGATGGAGCTGTTCAGGGCGATCGCGTTGGGCAGATCGTTACGGCCGACCATCTCGACCACGAACGCCTGCCGGGTCGGCACCTCGACGCAGGAGATCATGCCGAGCAGGAACGCCATCGCGTACACGTGCCACACCTGGGCCGCGCCGGTCATCGTCAGCACGCCTATGGTCAGTGCGAGAGAGGCCATCAGCACCTGGGCGGTGACGAGGATGGGCCGCTTGGGATAGCGGTCGGCCAGCACGCCGCCGAACATGCCGAACAGCAGCATGGGCAGGAACTGCAGCGCGGTCGCGGTGCCGAGCGCCGCCGCGCTGCCGTTGGTCAGGTCGAGCACCAGCCAGTCCTGGGCGGTGCGCTGCAGCCAGGTGCCGACGTTGGAGACCGCGCCCCCGGCTGCGAACATGCGGTAGTTGTAAACCCTGAGCGACCGGAACATCCCGGTCCTGGGTTCGTCAGGCTCCTCTATATCCGGCTGAGCTTCTCCAGAATGGGTGCCGCCTGCCGCAGAATCGCCCTCTCCTCGGAGGACAGGTCTTTCAACCGCTGTGTCAGCCACGCCTCCTTGCGGCGTCGCTCCTCCTTCAGGAGTTTCTCGGCGGCCTCGGTCACGGTCACGGTCACCTGGCGCCGGTCGATCGGGTGCGGCGTGCGCGCGACCAGGCCGCGCTCCTCGAGCTTGGCGATCACGCGCGTCATCGAGGGCGGCTGCACCTTCTCGAGCTCGGCCAATTCGCCGGGGGTTATCCCGGAATGCCGTTCCACGGCGGCGAGCGTCGCGAACTGGGTGGGCGTCAGCGAGTGTGCCGCTGCTTGTCGTCGTAGGCGCCTGGTCAGCCTTGCCATAGAAACGCGCAAGGCCGAAGCCAGGCCTGCGTCGCTGCGCAGGTCCGTCTTGTGCTGGGGTTTGGTTAGCATGAGTCATTACCTTTGCTAACTATAAGGGAAGCCGGAGTATTTCCCTAATCGGTTCTTGCCCTCCTGGATACCAGGAAGCCGCCCCGCATGCGCAGGGCGGCTTCCACCTGGTCAGACACCGAAGAGCGCGCGGATCGGGCCGATCGCGAAGTAGAGCACGAAGAGGATCGTGACCGCCCACAGCAGCGGGTGGATCTCCCTCGCCCTGCCCCGCACCACCTTGATCAGCACGTAGCTGACGAAGCCGGCGCCGATGCCGTTCGAGACCGAGTAGGTGAAGGGCATGACCACGACGGTGAGGAACGCCGGGATGGCGATCTCGTAGTCGTTCCAGTCGATGTCGCGGATCGCGGTCATCATCAGGAAGCCGACGACGACCAGCGCGGGGGCCGCGGCCTCGTACGGCACCACCGTGACGAGCGGCGCGAAGAAGATCGCCACCAGGAACAGCACGCCGGTGACCACGCTCGCCAGCCCCGTACGCGCGCCCTCGCCGACTCCTGCGGCCGACTCGATGTAGGTGGTGTTGGAGGAGACGGAGCCCGCGCCGCCCGCCGCCGCGCCGATCGAGTCGACGAGCAGGATCTGCTTCGTACGCGGGAGCGTACCGTCCTCCTGGATCAGGTTCGCCTGGCGACCGACGCCCACCATGGTCCCCATGGTGTCGAAGAAGTCGGTGATGAGCAGAGTGAAGACGAACAACACGGCCAGCAGCACCGAGATCCGGCTGAACGCCCCGAAGGGGTCGAACTCCGTGAACAGCACCAGCGGGTTGTGGAAGCCGAGGACCTGTTCGGGCATCGTGGGCACGTTCAGCTGCCAGCCGCCGGGGTTCTCGGCCGAGAACGCGCCCGACTTGGTGAGCAGCTCCACGATGATCGCCAGCACGGTCGTGCCCACGATGCCGAGCAGGATCGCGCCCTTGACCTTCCGCGCCACCATCGCCGCCGTCGCCAGCAGCCCGACCACGAACACGAAGATCGGCCACGAGGTGAGGTTGCCCCCGATGCCCATCTCCAGCGGCGGCCCCGCCGGCACCCGCCGTACGAACCCGGCGTCCACGAAACCGATCAGCGCGATGAACAAACCGATGCCGACGCTGATCGCGGTCTTGAGCTGTGCGGGAATGGCGCGGAACACCGCCACCCTGAGCCCGGTCAGCACCAGGACGGCGATGATGACGCCTTCGAGGAAGACCAGGCCCATGGCCTCCTCCCACGTCATCACACTGGCCAGGTTGAAGGTGACGAAGGCGTTCAGGCCGAGCCCGGCCGCCATGGCGAACGGCACGCGGGCGATGACGCCCATGAGGATCGTCAGCACGCCCGCCACGAAGGCGGTCCCCGCCGCGACCAGCGCCACGTTCGGCGTGGTGCCGTCGCCGATGACCTGTTTCTCCACATCCGTGCCGGTGGCGATGATGATCGGGTTCAGCACCACGATGTAGGCCATGGTGAAGAACGTGGCCAGGCCGCCCCGCACCTCGCGGGAGAGCGTGGAACCTCGTGCCGAGATTGCGAAGAAACGATCTATTTTGTTACGTGTGTCGCTCACGACGCGAACAGTGGCAGTCGCGGTGAGCTGCGGAAAGAGCCAGTAATGATTTCGAGACCCTATTGCAAGCTAGGGTGGACACGTGAAGCAGGAGTGGCACCCCGACCCTGAGCCGATCGAGACCAACGACACCGCCGCCGTGGCCGTCGGCACCGCCGTCTGGGCCGTCGCCCTGGTCGCCCTGCTGCTCTTCCGCCCCGCCCCGGAGAACACGTGGTGGATCTGGACCTGCGTGACCGGGGTCGCCTTCGGCCTGTTCGGCATCTGGTTCGTGCGCAGATCCGGCCGGGAGTGACCGGAGTCGTCCGTACGCGCTGACATTCGTCATCTCCCGCCGTTCCCCGAAGTCACAGCTAAGTGGTGTCTCAACCCACTACGTCAGCACATCTCCGGTGAACCATGCTTATAGGCATGAAGAAGCCCATAGCGACATTCCTCCTGGGCGCGGCGGTTCTCACGGCCTGCGGCAGCACCGGCGAGCCCGCCCCGGCCGCCAAGGACGCCGCCAAGGACACGGACACGGGAAGCGTGGCCTGGGCCCGGTGCACGGATCTGGTGGGCCCTGACGGCAAGCCGGTCGCCCCTGCCGCCGGCACCGAGTGCGGCACGATCCAGGTCCCCCTGGACCATGCCGATCCCGCCGGCGAGAAGATCGACCTCGCCCTGATCCGCATGAAGGCCACCGGAGACCGGCTCGGCTCGCTCGTGTTCAACTTCGGCGGCCCCGGCGCGTCGGGAGTGGACACGCTGGCGGTGGCCGGCCGGGCCTTCGCCGGCCTGAACCAGCGCTACGACCTGGTCAGCTTCGACCCGCGCGGCGTCGAGCGCAGCGCCGGCGTCAAGTGCGGGGGCCAGGTCGACAAGCTCCTGTCCGCCGAGGCGGAGGCCGACGCGGACCGGGCGGCCAAGGAGTTCGCCCAGGCCTGCCGGCAGGACTCCGGCAAGATCCTGCCGCACGTCGGCACCGTGAACGCCGCCAAGGACCTCGACCTCATCAGAGGCGCGGTCGGCGACGAGCAGCTCAACTATCTCGGCTTCTCCTACGGCACCCACCTCGGCGCCGTCTACGCCACCCACTTCCCCAAGAACGTCGGCCGGTTCGTCCTCGACGGCGCCTTCGACCCGACGGTGACCTTCGATGAGCGCGCCGTCATCCAGGCCACCGGCTTCGACCAGGCCTTCGACGCGTTCGCCAAGGACTGCGTGGCACAGAGTTGCGAACTCGGTGCCGACCCCGCGGCCGTCGAGAAGACCGTCGAGGACCTGCTCGACAAGCTCAAGCAGGAACCGCTCAAGGTCGGCGACCGCGAACTCACCTACAGCATGGCCCAGCTCGCCGTCATCACCCCGCTGTACGCCAAGGCGACCTGGCCGATGCTGGAACAGGCCGCCGCCGCGGCGCTCAAGGGGAACGGCACAGCGCTGCTCGCCCTGGCCGACTCCTACACCGGCCGCAAGGCCGACGGCACCTACTCGACGGTCATGACGAGCCTGCAGGCCATCAACTGTGTCGACAACGCGGACCGGCCCACGGCCGCCGAGACCGCCAGGACCAACGCCAAGATCAAGAAGATCTTCCCCATCCTGTCGGTCGAGGGTTCGGGCGAGTCGTGCGCGCACTGGCCGGTGCCCGGCAACGACGAGGCCAAGCGCATCGACGCGACAGGGTCCGCGCCCATCGTCGTGGTCGGCACCAAGGGCGACCCGGCCACGCCGTACCGGTGGGCCCCCGCTCTCACCGGACAGCTCAAGACCGGTGTCCTGCTCACCTACGAGGGCGAGGGCCACGGCGCCTACCTCAGCGGCAACGGGTGCGTCATGAAGACGGTGGACGCGTACCTGGTGGAGGGCAAGGCGCCCGACGACGGCAGCACCTGCCCCGCCTGACCGTCCCCACCGCACCCCCACGCGCCGCGCGGGGGTGTCCGGCTGTCGTACCGACATGCCCGGACCGCGCGGCGGCGCACGCGCAGGTCGGGCGTGCGGGTCAGGAGAGGTCGGCCTCGGCGAGCAGGAGGGGCACCGCCTGGGGGTCACGCAGCAGGGCGGCCACCGCGAGCCGGTCGTTCCACTGCCCCGTCGCCCACGCCAGCCCTCTGGCCAGCCCGTCGACCCCCGTGCAGTGCACCGACCCCTCGAAGAACCGCCACGAGCACTCGACCCCGTCCACGAGCAGCTTCTCGTGCTGGACGTACGTCTCCGGCGCCATCGGCAGCAGGGACCGCACCTCGCCCGGCACCCGCATGACCTCGCCCTGGGAGGTGACCTCACCGGAGGTGAGCTCTCCCGCCAGCGGCAGGTCGAGCAGCTCCGACAGCGCCTCGGCCAGATCGTAGGGGGCCAGCACCAGCGGCCGGTCGGCGACGAGCTGGAGCAGGTCAGGGGCTTCGACCACCACGACGTCGTCGGCCGGCGCCACCACGATGGAGCCCTTGAGCACCGCCCTCAGGCGGGAGGGCGGCGCCACCCGCGAGGGGTCGACGGCGGCCAGGGCGACCCACAGGGCGCGCAGTTGCGCCCGGTCGACCTCGATCGACTCGTCGGCCATGAGGTCGAGCAGTTCCTCGGGGCCGCCGTGGGAGTCGAGCAGCGCGGACAGCGTGGTGCGTGTGCCGAGCATGGACAACGCGCCCTCGTCGAGGCCCGCGGGAGCGTCGGCGTAGAGGCCCTGCAGCAGCGGGTCGGCGCCGGGGAGCCGCTGCTCAAGCGGCTTGCGCCCGCCGAGCACGGGATGGCCGGCCAGCCACCACGCGGTGTAGGAGGGCACCTCCACCCCCTCGATGCGCAGCGGGTGGAGGGCGGCGCGCAGCGGCGGCCTGGTCAGCAGGGCGAGCGCGGCCGGCCAGTCGGCCACGAGCTCCAGGTCGCGCACCGCCACGAACTCGGGCACCAGCGGCGGCACGTCGAGCTCGGGCAGCAGGTCGAGCACGTGGTCGAGCCATTCGTCCTCGCCGTCGAGGTCGTGGTCGCACTCGTCGTGGTCGAGCAGCACGTCGGACTCGTGCACGAGCGCGAAACCGTCGAGCACGCCGGCGGCGGCGAGCACGCGCGAGCCGTAGGTCTCGGCCAGCTCGGAGGCGGCCACGCCGAGATGGGTGCCGGGCTCGACCAGCCCGGCCAGGGCCCCGTCGGCCAGCATGAGCTCGCCCGCGGGGTAGAGCTCGCCGTCGGTGCCGCGCAGGGCCAGCTCGGCCAGCCACGGCGCCTCGCCGGGCGCCAGCCCTGACGCCTCCACCAGGGACAGCACGGCCCGCGCCACCGGCTCGGGGTCGGGGCTGTCGAGCGACTGCGCGACGGCGGCCTTGGTCAGCGGGTCGTCGAGGATCGTACGGGGCGTGGCCTCGGCGGCGCCGAGCCGCAGCAGCGCGGGATGGGCGGCCTCCGGGTGCACGATGCGCAGCCCGAGCGGCGTCAGGTCGAGGCCCGCGCCTGCGTCGGCCAGGATGAGCGTGCCGCGCGGCCCCCGCACGAGCCGCCCGTCGGCGAGCGGCACCGGCAACGCCCCCAGCGACTCGGGGTCGTCGACGGGCAGCACGTCGTAGAGCGAGCGCCACCACGACGGCTCGCGCGCCTCCACGGCCTCGCCCGACAGCAGGTCGACGACGTCGGCCAGCTCGACCCTGCGCACGCCCAGCGACGTCATGGCCGGATGGCGGGCCGGCCAGCCCGCGGGCAGCAGCCCGGGGACGAAGCCGGCGACCGTCGCGAGCAGCTCGGCGGAGGCACCCGCCACGACGGCGGCCTCGCGGCCCGGGACCACCCATCCGTCGTCGCCCGGCTCCGCCGCCGGATGTTCGACCCGCCACTCGGCGTCGGGCTCGTAGACCTCGGCCTCGGCGAACGAGGGGGTCCGGACGGCCGGCGCGGGCGCCGACAGCGCGGGCAGCAGCGGCGTCTCGGGCAGCCGGGCCAGCACGGCCCTGCGGACGCGGGCGTCGAGCTCGCCCTTGCCCATGAGGGACGGCACCAGGTCGAGCAGCCTGGACGTGCGCGGCAGCTCCTGGAGCAGCCGGACGTAGGCGTCGGCCACCCGCTCGACCAGGAAGTCGGTGAGCGGGCCCTTGGCGACGTGGCGGCGGTCGGTGGCCATCGGGAACGACGCGATCAGCAGCGCGGGCAGGTCGAGCGGCTCGTCGCTGGGCGTGGGCGCGTGCACGACGGACGGAACCGTGTCGGGCAGCGCGCCCGGCTCGCCGGTGCCGGTGACAGGGATCGCCCAGCGCAGCGACCAGTAGGGGCGGGCGCGCTCCTCGGTGGGCCGGTCGGCGAAGAGCCTGCTCACCTCGTCGGGCGTGAACTGGCCCGACTCGGACACGACGTGCCAGCCGTCGGCGACGACCGTGCGGACCGACCCGTCGAGATCGATCACGATGGACTCCAGCGCGGGCATGCCGAGCAGCAGCGCGGGGCTGGTCTCGGTGAGCATGCGCCGCACCGCGTCGACGGCGGCCTGGTCGCGCAGCGGAAGGCGGACGAGGGTGTCGAAACCGTCGGGCACGTCGAGCGGCGGCGCGTCGAACGGCAGCCGCAGCAGCGGGACGTGGCCCGAACGGTCGGCCAGCTCGGAGGCGAGCTCGGGGATCTCCGCCACCGCGGCGGAGGTGTCGGCGCGCGACCAGCGCACGGAGCCGAGGCCACGCGAGCCGATGGCCGGCTCGTCGCAGACCGAGACCACCGCCGCGAACCCGACGCCGAAGCGCCCCGCCGCGCCGGCGTCGTCGCGCTTGCCGGAGACCCGCAGCGTCGACAGGCCCTCGACGCCCGTGGCGTCGAGGGGCGCGCCGGTGTTGGCGGCCGTCAGCACGCTGCCCTGGAGGGTCAGCCGCAGCACCCCTGGCACGCCCGCCTGCAGCGCGGCGTCGGCGGCGTTCTGTGCCAACTCGACGATCAGCCGGTCGCGGTAACCGCCGAGCGCGAAGTCCTCCTCCGCGTTGGCGTCTTCGCGGAACCGGGCAGGCGAGGCCGTCCAGGCGGAGAGCACGGCCGCTCGCATCCGTTCGGTGCCGTAGGTGTCGCTCATCTATCACGATCCTGGTGTGAAGATAGGGGGCCACCGTAGGTTAGCGGCCCTCACCGACAGGTGAGGCGCGCGTCTCGCGCCCCACCTACCCTCACGGCGTCGCGCATGCGCCCTCAGGAGTGGCCGAGCTCCTCGGAGGCGGACGCGTCGACCGAGCCCGTCTCCTCCTCCATCAGGTCGTAACCGAGGTCGTCGAGGATGGGGATGGCCTGCTCCACGGGTGCCGGCAGCACGGCGGCCTCGGAGTGGGCGCCGCAACCGTGGTCGGCGGCCACCACCCTGCCGTCGTCGGGGGCGTATTCGTTGGCGCAGACGCCGAACGACAGCCTCAGCTCACCCGCGAGCAACCAGTAGAAGCCGCAGGTGGAGCACTGCGCGGGAGCGGCGTGTGCGATCGGAGTGTGCGGCCCGTGCTCGCCCGCGTGCCAGCGTCTGGCAGCCCGGTCTCTGCCGATGGCCGAGAGCACACGGGCTCGGCCCAGGCCGTATTCGAAAACCATCTGGCGATCGGTGTCGTCGTCGGTCTCGGTGAAACCCGGCGCCAGCCTGTCGTCGTCTTCCGCGGTCGGCAGCAGATCGCCCACACCGAGGTCGCCCGGCCGCAGCCGCTCGCTCCACGGCAGCCACTCGGGCGCCAGCAGCGCCCCGGAACCGGGCAGCAGGACCGCCTCGCTGACCGTGACCTTCTTCGCACGGGAGGCACGCGTGACGGTGACGGCCCAGCGCCAGCCGCGATAGGCGCGGTCGAGGCAGGCGAAGTAGTGGGTGACGATCCGGTCGCCCTCGCCCTCGTAACCGAGGTGCTCGCCCGGCTCGCCCGGACGCGCCAGCTCCTCGGCCGCGGCGCGCGCCAGATCGACCGCGGCGACACAAGCCTGGTCGGGAGCGGAGACGCGGGCCCTGGTGCGGCTCATCGGACCGCCTCCGCCGAAAGGTGCTGTTCGCTCACACTTCATTCTCACCCATGGCGGGACCTGGAAGTCCCACAACGGGGGATCCCGCTCCGAGATCGGCGACGAATCGGGTAAGACTGGTAGGCGTGCAGGGAGGCTGGGAGCGGGCCCGCGAGGTCTCGCGGCGGATGGCGCACGGCGTCGCCGACGCGGGCCGTGCCAGCCTGCGCGCGAGCAAGGCCACGGCCAGCGGCACCGCGCGGGCGGGCAAGGTCACCGCGAAGGGCGCGCAGAAGGTGGGCCGGGCCACGCGCCGCCTCACCCACGCCGACGGCGCCGGCCGCACCGGGCTCGGCCGCCTGATCGAGCTGTCGGCCGGCAACAGCGCGAGCGACGCGCTCGTCACGGTGGCGCTGGCGAGCACGGTGTTCTTCGGGGTGCCCGTCGGGGAGGCACGCGGGTCGGTCGCCCTCTACCTCGTCATCACGATGTTGCCGTTCGCGCTGCTCGCGCCGTTCGTGGGGCCGATCCTCGACCGGTTCAGGTCGGGGCGGCGCTACGTGATCGCGGGCACGCTGTTCGGGCGGGGGCTGCTGTGCTTCGCCATGGCCGCCGCGGTGGGGCCGGGCGACCTGCCGACGTTGTTCATCGGGGCGCTGGGCGTGCTGGTGTTGTCGAAGGCGCACAACGTGTCCAGAGCGGCGATCATGCCGAGCGTGCTGCCCGCCGACATCACGCTGGTGTCGGCCAACGCTAGGGTGGCGCTGTTCACGCTGGTCTCCGCGGGCGTGGTGGTGCCGGTCGGAGCGGGGCTGACCGCGTGGCTGGGCAGCGCGGCGGTGCTGCGCATCGCGATGGTGGCCTTCCTGCTGCTCGGGGTCGCCGCCGTACGCCTGCCGCGGCACATCGACTCGCCCGACCTGGAGGAGGAGGGCGCCGCACCCCGCTGGCGCACGCTGCTCAAGGTGGGCCCCACGGTCGCCGAGGCGGTGTGGGCCAACGTGGCCGTCCGGGTCTTCTCCGGATTCCTGCTGTTCTTCCTGCTGTTCCTGGTGCAGGACCGCGCGGTTCCGTGGCTGGCGGCGACGCGATCACAGGTGGCGGCCGACCCGTTCTTCGACATCCCCAAGACGATCGCTCTCCTCGCGGCGGCGGCCGGGCTGGGCGGGCTGGCGGGCGCCGCCGTCGCCAACTGGACCCGCAACCACGCGCCGCAGCTCATCGTGCTGGCCACCCTGGCCGTGACCAGCGTCACCACCGTCCTGACGGCGATCTTCTTCGGTCTGTGGGCCGCGCTGGCCATCTCGCTGATCACGGCGTTCGCGCAGGAGCTGGGCAAGCTGGCGCTCGACGCGATCGTGCAGCGCGAGATCGGCGAGGAGGTGCGCTCGTCGACGTTCGGCGTGGTCGAGGCCGTGCTTCAGCTCGCCTGGGTGCTCGGCGGGCTGGCCGGGCTGGTGCTCTCGCTGTCGCAGAGCAGCACCGCCGGGCTCGTCACGCTGGCGGTCGCGCTGACCGCCGCGCTCGCATGGCTGCTGGTCTCCAGGATCAAGCACGCCCGCGCCGCCGACGCCAAGCTGCACCGGCAGCGCGCCGAGGCCGCCGCCCAGCAGCCGCACCAGCCGCACCAGCGTCAGGACAACCTCGACCCGACCAAGCCGCTGACCAATCCCAACGGCTGAACGCCCTACGCGTCGAGGTCGTCGGCGACCGCCCGCAGCACCTGCGCGATCTTCTTGGCGTGCGCCGCGTCCGGGTGCTTGCCCCGCTGGTAGGAGGTCGACACGCCGTCGAGCAACTTGATCAGGTCTTCGACGATGACCACCATCTCGTCCGGCTTCTTCCGCTTGCCCTTGGGCTTGACCTTGGCCAGCGTCGGCGGCTGCTCAAGGATGCGGACCGAGAGCGCCTGCTGGCCCCGGCGGCCCTCGGCCACGCCGAACTCGACCTTCTGGCCGGGCTTGAGCGGGCCTGCGCCGGTGGGCAGCGCGGATGAATGCACGAAGACCTCACCACCGTCGTCGCGGGTGAGGAAGCCGAATCCCTTGTCGGCGTCGTACCACTTGACCTTGCCACTCGGCACAGGAGGACCTCGTTCAAACAGTCGAAAAAGAAGGATGGATGTAGGTTATGCCCCGAAGAGCGCCAGGGCGACCGGGTAAACGGCAGCGAATTAGCCGAGTTCCGCTTGTGTGCGCCAGGCGGCGAACCAGGCGGCGAAATCGGTCAGGTCGGGCAACGCCACGTCAGCTCCGTGATCTTGCAGCTCTCCAGCCGTGTAAGGGCCCGTCGCGACGGTCACGCTCACCGCGCCACCCGCACGTGCCGCCTCGATGTCCGCGACATGGTCACCAACATAAGCCGCCGCACCGAACCGCGCGAGTGCCGATCCCTTCCGGGCGCCGAACAGCGAGCCGACCACCTCGTCCACGGCCAGCCCGAGCAGCTTGACGGTGCCGATCGCGTCCCTGAGGTTCTTGCCGGTGACCACGATGACCCGTCCGCCGGCCGCGCGCACGGCCTCGATCGCGTCGTACGCGCCCGCCATCGCCGTGTGCACCGGAACTCCCAATTCCGGATATATCTGACGATAGAGATCGGCTGCCGCGGGCACCGCCTCAGGCGGCAGCCAGTTGGCCAGTTCCCTCTCCAGCGGAGGGCCCAGCCTGCGCACGATCGCCGCACTGTCAAAGGGCACGCCGAGACGGACGGCCAGCTCGTCGTAGGTGGCCGCGATCCCCGCCCGCGTGTCGGCCAAAGTCATGTCAAGGTCGAACCCCACCGAAGTCACCACAAGAGCAGGATGCCAAACAGTGCCCTACTCCACGTAACGGGCCCTTGTTCTGGAACCCCGGTAATGGGAAGAAAGGAATTACTTATGGGAGAGGAGCGGCCGTGACCAACACCCCCAGACCGCCACAGGCCGGAGACCGGCTCGTCGCCTCCTCAGCCCCGCCGCGTCCGCACCGGCCCGCCATGCCCGGCGGCCGGATCGCGACGCCGTGGCAGCGTGCGGTGTCGGCGGTGGCCTACCTGGTGAAGGTGGCCTCCAGGGTGGCCGCGCTCTCCGTGCTGCTCTACGCGTTGTTCACCGTGTTCGAGGCCAACCCGGCCAACATCTGGTACCGGTTCGTCGAATCGCTCGCCTCGTGGGCCTCCTTGGGCCTGGCCGGCCTGTTCCAGCTCGACGACCCCCGCCACACGGCGCTCGTCAACTACGGCCTCGCCGCGGTCGTGTGGCTGATCACCGGCTCCGCGCTGGCCGGCCTGATCCGGCGCGCCGCTCCGTGAGGGCGACGGTGAGCCGTTCCGGGCAACGGCTACGCTCCTTATCGGAGGTATCAGGATAGACATGACCAGATCGACCCGTGAGCGGATCGTCGACGAGGCTCTGCGGCTGTTCGCCGAGCGGGGTTACGCCGCCACGTCCGTGGCCGAGATCGAGGCCGCCTCAGGGCTGTCACCCGGCGCCGGAGGGCTCTACCGGCATTTCAAGTCCAAGTACGAGGTGCTCGCCGCCGCGATCAACCAGCACGCCGCGCGCACCAGGAGCCAGGTGGCGGAGAGCCTGGCCGAGCTGAGCGCCATGGAGTCCTCCGCCGACCTGGAGGAGCGCCTGGCCCACATGTGCCGCGCCGGGCTGGCCAAGGTACGCGAGGAGTCGGAGCTGACCCGGGTGTTCTTCCGCGACCTGAGCCAGTTCCCCGAACTGGTCGCCGTGGTACGGCAGGGGCTGCTGCAGCCCATGTTCGACGCGATCGTCACCTGGTTCAGGGCGCAGCCGGAATATCGGGACGTGGAACTCGACTGGGCGGGCATCGCGGCCGTGCTCGGCGGCTCGGTCGTGCACTACCGGCTGTTCCAGGAGACCGTGGGCGAGCTCCCCGGGCACGCGGAGAAGGACCAGTTCGTCACCGCCTGGGTACGCCTGGCCGTCGGCCTGCTCCCCGCCCCGGCGCCCGTCAGGTGACGTCGAGCAGCCGGTAGGCCAGCCACACCACGCCGAGCCCCGTACCGATCATGAACATGGTTCCGCTGACGTCGAAGAACTGCGTCACGAACGCCGCCAGCCCGGCCTCCGTACCGACCCGCAGGCCGCCGATCAGCACTCCGCCCACCGAATAGCCGAGCAACGGCGCGCCGATACCGAGCACCTTGTCGCGGATCGTCCAGGTGTCGCTCCACAGCACCAGCGCGGCGCCGAGCGCCCACACCACGACGGGCACCTGGAAGATCGCCAACGGCGGCAGGTCGAACGGCACCAGCAGCGCCGCCACCACCAGGATCACCATCGCGGCGGCGTCGCGCGGATGTTCCTTGACGATGGTCCTGGCGTCCCTGCCGTCGGTGGCCAGCGGGTTGGCGCTGAACATGGCGACCTTGCGCAGTCCCGCGAACGGCAGGTCCACGCCGGGCCGCCGGTTCAGGTGCTCCTGGGCGATCCTGCGGTGCTCGCGTATGCCGGGCGGCAGGTCACGGTCCTCGGCGACGGAGGCGAAGCGCAGCGTGGCGGCGGCTTCCTCCTCCGGCGGCGAACCGCCGACCGTGCGGGAACCCGACGCGGGGGTGCCTGAGGTGGAGGTGCCCGGCGCGGAGGTGCCCGGCGCGGAGGTGCCCGGCGCGGAGGTGCCCGGCGCTGGCGTGCCCGGCGCCACGGGCGCGGTCGTGGAGGTCGTCGGCGGTCCGGAGCGCAGCGTCGGGACACCCGCCGCGGCCAGTCGGCGGGCCTCGCGCTCGACCAGCGCGGCCGGATCCCCGAACCTGGCCAGCACCTTCGCCACCTCGCGGGGCTTGCGGCCGCCGCCCAGCTCGACCTCGATCCTGGCCCGCAGCCGCTTGGCGAAGTCGAGCCGCTGGTCGGCTCTGAGCACGCCGTGGGCGGCGTCGGCCGCCTTGGAGACGTAGTTCAGCACCTGCTGGTCGGCTCGCTCAATCACGTCAAGCAATGCTGCCTCAATCAGGGTGGACATACCATGGCAACGATGGAGTTCACGGAGTGGATCAGGGGACGCACCGACGGGCAGCTGCGGGCGCTCGTGTCCGCGCGTCCGGAACTGATCACTCCGGTGCCCGCTCACCTGGAGGGCCTGGCGTCGCGGGCGGCCAGCCCTTCGGCGATCGGCAGGGTGCTCGACCGGCTCGACCGGTTCACGCTGGCGGTCGTCGAGACGCTCGCCGTCCAGCCGGGGCCGATCTCCGGGGAGCGGCTGCGCGACCTCATCCGCGCGGCCCTGGCGGACGACCAGGAGAAGGACCCGGAGCCCGCGCTGTCGGAGGCGCTCGCCAAGTTGTGCGAGCTCGCCCTGGTCTACGGCCCCGACGACGCACTCGACCTGGGCCCCGGCGTACGCAAGGTGCTCGAAGACCCGGCGGGGCTCGGCCCGAGAGCCGTCGACGCGTTCCGGCACCACGCGCCCGAGCACCTGGAGGAGATGGCCGACGACGTCGCCCCCGGCGGCGAAGGGCCGGGCAAGGAGCGGCTGGCGGCGGCGCTGGCCAAACCGGCCGAGCTCGTCGGCGCCGTCTCCGCCGAGGCCAGGGGCGCGCTCGACCAGCTCGCCTGGGGCCCACCGACCGGGCGGGTGCCCAACGCCAGACGTGAGGTGCGCGTGGCGTCGGCACGTTCGCCCATCGAGGAGCTGCTGGCGCGTGGCCTGCTGGCCGCCACCGGCGAGGACAGCGTGACATTGCCCCGCGAGGTGGGCCTCTACCTGCGCGGCGGCCGGGTGCACCGCGGCCTGCCGGCCACTCCGCCGCCGCTCGAAGGGACCGCTCGCGACCCCGGGCTGGCCGACCGCACGGCGGCCGGGCAGGCGTTCACGTTCGTCAGGGCCGTGGAGGAGCTGTGCGAACGGTGGAGCGTCGAGCCGCCGGGTGTGCTGCGCACCGGCGGGCTCGGCGTACGCGACCTGAAACGTACGGCGGGCGAGCTCGACCTGCCCGAATGGGTGTCGGCGCTGGTCGTCGAGGTGGCCTACGCGGCCGGCCTGATCGCGGCCGGCGGCGGCGTCGACGGCGAGTGGCTGCCGACCCCCGGCTACGACCTGTGGCGGGTCAGGTCGGCCGCCGACCGGTGGCTGGCGCTGGCGTCCACTTGGCTGCGCATGGACCGCGTGCCCGGACTCGTCGGCGAACGGAGTCGCGGGGACAAAGGGGCGAACGGCGAAGCGGGCGGGAGGCGCGGCGACGAGCGTGACAGGCCGTTCAACGCCCTGCACACCGACCTGCGCCGCTCGTCCGCCGCCGCGGTCAGGCAGGCCACGCTGCGGGTGCTGGCCTCCGCCCCCGGGCTCGCGCCCGAGCGCGACTCCGTGCTCGAACGGCTCGCGTGGGAGCAGCCGCGCCGCCGGGGGCCGCTGCGCGAGCAGCTCACGGAGTTCGCGCTGCGGGAGGCCGAGCAGGTGGGCGTGACCGGGCTGGGCGCGCTGTCCGGGCACGGGCGGGCGCTGGTCGACGGCGACGACGCGGCCGCGATGCTCGCGCCGCTGCTGCCGGAGCCCGTCGACCACGTGCTGCTCCAGGCCGACCTCACCGCCGTCGCGCCGGGCCCGCTGACCAGTGAGCTCAACCGGTGGATGGCGCTCACCGCCGACGTCGAGTCGAAGGGCGGCGCCACGGTCTACCGGTTCAGCGAGGGCTCCGTACGCCGGGCGCTCGACGCGGGGCACGGCGCGGAAGAGCTGCTGTCGGTACTCGGCCGCCACTCGGCGACCCCGGTGCCGCAGGCGCTGTCCTACCTGGTGACCGACGTGGCCAGGCGGCACGGCCGCATCCGGGTGGGCACGGCGAGCGCGTACATCCGGTGTGACGATCCGGCGCTGCTCGACCAGATCACCGCCGACCGCCGCTCCGCCGCGCTGCGGCTGCGCCGGCTCGCCCCCACCGTCATCGCCTCCCGCTCGTCGCGGGCGGCGCTGGTCGACTCGCTGCGCGCCATGGGGTACGCCCCGGTCGCGGAGTCGATCGAGGGCGACGTGATCATCTCCCAGTTCGACAGCCGCCGCACCGAGGGCACGGCGCCGGTGCGCACGGTCGCGTCGGCGAACGGCCTCGACCCCGAGGTGGCGGCGGCGGCCGTACGCGCGTTGCGGGCCGGCGACGCGGCGCACCTGGCGCGGCGCGAGCCCGTCGACGCACCCAACGGTCAGGTGCCGCGCGGGCCCGCCACCACCACGATCTCGGCCCTGCAGGAGGCGATCAAACAAGGTGTACGCGTGTGGATCGGCTATCTCGACTCCCAGGGCAACGCGACCTCTCGCATCCTGGAGCCGGCCCGCATGGAGGGCGGCTATCTGACGGCCTACGACGAGACCCGCGCGGCCGTGCACCGTTTCGCCCTCCACCGCATCACGGGCGTGACCGGCCTGTAGGCGATCAGCGCGCCGGCTCGGCGTCGCGGACCAACTGCGCGGCCAGGCGGACCACCTGGGCCGGTGTCGGCAGGGCGAGCGCCCGTTTTCTGGCGGCGGCCAGTTGTTCGGCGCCGGTGCCCGCGCGGGCCCCGTAGGTGCTCAGGCAGAGGTCGAACAGCTCGCCGGGGTCGGGGGCGTGCCATGACTGCTCCACTTCGACCGCCTGGGAGGGCGCGCCGTTCCTGGTGATGACGAGGTACGAGCCCAGCTCGGCGAGCTTGCGGGCGAGGTTGACCAGCTCGATGCGTTCGGCGCGGGCGGCGATCCAGTCGTGCAGCACGTACGCCCGCCCGGGCTTGTAGGTGGCGGAGAGCAGGTCGAGGGGGGTGGCGGCCGGGGACAGCACCCTGATCGTGCTCTCGGCCAGTGACATGCGCGAG
This sequence comes from Nonomuraea longispora, assembly GCF_004348345.1. Lineage (GTDB taxonomy): Bacteria > Actinomycetota > Actinomycetes > Streptosporangiales > Streptosporangiaceae > Nonomuraea > Nonomuraea longispora. The sequence goes on along the minus strand of NZ_SMJZ01000017.1, from coordinate 43,856 downwards.
AGCAGGGCGATGGCCCCTAATCGTTTGCCGGTCTCCTCCGCGCCCACGAGGACCAGCAGGTGCCGCATGGCCAGTCGGCGCACGGCCTCGGAGAAGCCGCCGGGCTCGCGGTAGGAGCGGAGCAGGATGTCGGCCTCTCGCCGGCTGAGTTCTCGCGGGGCCGGATCGGCCGCGGCGCGAGGCCGGTCATTGACTGCGATGACGCTCTGACTGAGCGTTATGGTGTCGAGGTCGATCTCGCCTGGTTCAGGCGTGTCGGTCACGAAGCCACCTCGGTGATTGACTGGAAACTTGTCTACAGAAAAGATGGAAGATCAAAGACTTTCTTCTTTTCCCACGAAGGCAATACGGAGCGTAACATTGCCGCTCTGACCTGGCCTTACGTGCGGCTTCTCGGCATTATGGGGACACGTCGACCACTCCCTTCGCCCTAGATCTTCCACCATGGCGCGACCGAGGTCGAGCAGAAAACGAAAATGGCCGCCGGCCGGGGTTCCATATCGTTTTACGGGTCGGCGACTATCACCGGCATTGACAGGCCGAGGGGGCCGGGCGCGACATCAAGGGTTGACGGCACAACGTCATTCGCATCAGGTTGGGCTTGTGACCGAGCAGACGCTGGGCAGACTCGCCGAGGAGTCATGGAGCCGCTTCGACGACCACGACGCGATCTTCTACGAGGGGGCGTGGCTGCGTAGTCACGCGCTCGCCGTACGCGCGCGCCGCATGTGCGGCGGATTCGTCGCAGCCGGCATCAGGCCGGGCGACCGGGTGGCCGTGATGATGGCGACCTCGCCCGAGGTGCCGCTGCTCTACCAGGCGTTGTGGGCGGCGGGCGCGGTGGTGACGCCGGTGGTGTTCCTGGTGGGCGCCGACGAGCTGCGGCACATCCTGCTCGACAGCGGCGCCCGCGCGATCGTCACCTCGCCCGAGTTGGAGGAGACCGTACGCGCCGCCGCCGTCGACATCCCGGTCCTCGTGGACACGGCCGAGCTGGAGCAAGCCCCCGAGCGGGGGTTCGTGCACAGGGACCCCGGCGACCTGGCCGCCCTCATGTACACCGGCGGCACCACGGGCAAGGCCAAGGGCGTCATGCTGAGCCACCGGGGGCTGTGGCAGGTGGGCAAGGCCGTCTACGAGCTGTCCCGGCAGGAGGGCAAGAACCGCGCCCTGATGCCCGTGCCGCTGTCCCACGCGTACGGGCTGATCATCTCGGTCGCCTCGATGCACGCCACGGAGCCGCAACAGGCGGTGCTGATGCGCTGGTTCGAGCCGAAGGCGTTCCTGTCGCTGGCCGCCGAGCAGCGCGTCCAGTACGGCACCGTCGTACCATCCATGATCCAGATGCTCCTCGCCGAGCCGCTGGAGTCGCATCCGCTGCCCGACCTCGCCTTTCTCACGTGCGGAGCGGCCCCGCTCGGCCGGCAGACGCTGGCGGAGTTCGAGCGCAGGATGCCGGGTGTGCAGATCCTGGAGGGCTACGGGCTGACCGAGACCAGCGCCGTGACGACCTTCAACCCGCCGGGCCGGCGCAAGGCCGGCAGCGTCGGCCTGCCGCTGCCCGGCTACACGATCATCATCCGCGACGACGAGGGCGAGGCGGCGGAGACCGGGGACATCGGCGAGATCTGCGTCTCCGGCGAGTCGCTGATGCTCGGCTACTGGGGCGAGCACGAGCCCGACCCCGAGGACACGGCGCTGGTCGGCGGGGAACTGCGTACGGGCGACATCGGCTGCGTGGACGACGACGGCTACCTCTACGTCGTCGACAGGAAGAAGGACCTGATCATCCGCGGCGGCTTCAACGTGTTCCCCCGCGACGTGGAGGACGCGCTCAACCAGCACCCTGACGTGGTGATGTCGGGCGTCGTCGGCCGTCCGGATCCGCGCGTCGGCGAGGAGGTCGTGGCGTTCGTGCAGCTCAGGAAGGGCGCCGAGGTCGGGGCCGAGGAGCTGATCGCGTGGGCCCGCGACCGGGTGGGCAGGGTGAAATATCCGCGCGAGGTGAGGTTCGCCGACTCGATCCCGGTCACGAGCGTGCTCAAGCTCGACCGCAAGGCGCTGCGCGCGCTGCTCGGCTGAACGGCAGCGAACCCGTCACGGCCGCACCCGAGTACACGAACCCCGGTCGGACGCGCCTCAATTCCGTGATAAGTGTTGACCTGTCTGGAGGTGAACATGAGCCAGGAGAACCCCTCGGGCTATCCTTACCAACCGTACGGCGCGCCCTACGGCGACCAGCCGCCGCCACAATACGGCTACGGCTACGGTTATCCGCCGCCCCCGCCGCGCAACGACGGACCGATGGCCAACGCGATCGTCTCGCTCGTGCTCAACCTTCTCGCGCTCGTCTCCTGCTGCAACGTCCTTGGCCTGCCGGGCGCCATCCTCGCGGGCCTGGCGCTGAGCAAGTCGCGCAACGAGCCGCAGACCGCCCGCACGATGGTGATCTGGAGCTGGGTCCTGTTCGGCACGGGCTTCGTGCTGGGCATCGGCACGTTCCTGTTCCTGGGCTTCAACGGCTACTTCGACGACTAGGCGGGGCCAAGTCCCAGCGTCCAGGGCGTCCGGACTAATCCGGGCGCCCTGAATGTTGCACACTGGAGCGGCCGAGCCGGGATCAGGAGACGATGGTCCTGCCGGGCCCCCGCACCAACCCCACGGAGACAAGCCAGTGAGCGATGGACCGCTGATCGTCCAATCGGACAAGACGCTGCTGCTCGAGGTCGACCACGAGCGGGCCGACGCGTGCCGCAAGGCGATCGCGCCGTTCGCCGAGCTTGAGCGCGCCCCCGAACACGTGCACACCTACCGCGTCACCCCGCTGGCGTTGTGGAACGCCCGCGCGGCCGGGCACGACGCCGAGCAGGTCATCGACGCGCTGATCAGCTTCAGCCGCTACCCGGTGCCCCACGCGCTGCTCGTCGACATCGCCGAGACCATGGCCCGCTACGGCCGGCTGCGCCTGGAGAAGGACCCTGCCAACGGCCTGGTGCTGACCTCCACCGACCGGGCCGTGCTGGAGGAGGTGCTGCGCTCCAAGAAGATCCAGCCGATGCTGGGCGAGCGGCTCGGCCCCGACTCCGTGATCGTGCACCCGAGCGACCGGGGCAACGTCAAGCAGGCCCTGCTCAAGCTCGGCTGGCCGGCCGAAGACCTGGCCGGCTACGTCGACGGCGAGCAGCATCCGATCGCGTTGCGGCAGGACGACTGGAAGCTGCGCCCCTACCAGCAGGAGGCCGCCGACGCCTTCTGGCACGGCGGCTCGGGCGTGGTCGTGCTGCCGTGCGGCGCGGGCAAGACGCTCGTCGGCGCGGCCGCGATGGCGCACGCCCAGGCCACCACGCTGATCCTGGTGACGAACACGGTCTCCGCCCACCAGTGGAAGACCGAGCTGCTCAAGCGCACGTCGCTGACCGAGGACGAGATCGGCGAATACTCCGGCACGAAGAAGGAGATCCGCCCGGTCACCATCGCCACCTACCAGGTGATGACCACCAGGCGGAAGGGCGTCTACAGCCACCTGGAGTTGTTCGACGCCCGCGACTGGGGCCTGATCGTCTACGACGAGGTGCACCTGCTGCCCGCCCCGATCTTCCGCATGACCGCCCACCTGCAGGCCCGCAGGCGGGTCGGGCTGACCGCGACGCTGGTGCGCGAGGACGGCCGCGAGGGCGACGTGTTCTCGCTGATCGGTCCCAAGCGTTACGACGCGCCGTGGAAGGAGATGGAGAACCAGGGCTGGATCGCGCCCGCCGACTGCGTCGAGGTGCGGGTGACGCTCACGGACGAGGAGCGGCTGGCGTACGCGATGGCCGAGTCGGAGGAGCGCTACCGGTTCTGCGCGACCACGCCGTCCAAGACGCAGGTGACCGAGGCGCTGGTACGCCGCCATCTGGGCGAGCAGGTGCTCGTCATCGGCCAGTACATCGACCAGCTCGACGAGCTCGGCGAGCACCTCAACGCGCCGGTGATCAAGGGCGAGACCCGGGTCAAGGAGCGCGAGCGCCTCTACCAGGCCTTCCGCGACAAGGAGATCCAGGTGCTGGTGGTGTCGAAGGTGGCCAACTTCTCCATCGACCTGCCGGAGGCTGCCATCGCGATCCAGGTGTCGGGGACGTTCGGCTCGCGTCAGGAGGAGGCGCAGCGGCTCGGGCGTGTGCTGCGGCCCAAGGCTGACGGCGGGGGCGCCCGGTTCTACACGGTGGTCAGCCGCGACACGGTCGACCAGGAGTTCGCGGCGCACCGGCAGCGGTTCCTGGCCGAGCAGGGGTACGCGTACCAGATCATCGATGCCGACGACGTGCTCGGCGGTGTGTGACGGGGATGCCGGCGGTCATGCCCAGCCGCTCGCCCGAGCGGCCGGGCATCAGCGTGGCTTCACGTCCACGAGACTCCGCGGGTCGAAGACAATCCAACCACCCCCCTCACCTGCGTACTATCACGCCGCCTGCGACATACCCCCATGATCCGACAAACCCACCTGATATGCCCGAATTTTTCGGTATTCCGAGCTTGATCCCTTGAGGGCGGATCTGCCCCCTACCTGACCAGCAGACCGCCGACGAAGAGCACGCCCTCCGCGACGATCCAGAACAGCACGCCGGCGCCCATGAGCTGACCGAACGTCCGCGGGTCGTGCCGCGACCACGGCAGCCAGGCCGCCACCGTACAGCACGCGGCGACCACCGCGAACGCACCCGACAGCGTGGAGACCGCGCCCAGCCGCTCCGAGCAGGTCGCCGTCGACTCGCCACCCGCACAGAACGCCTGCAGCCCCCACCCCGCGAACACCGACAGACCCCACAGCGCCGCAAGAAGGCAGCTCGCGACCGTGGGGATGATCGGCGAGAAACGCAGCCGGACCCGCACCACCACCTATGCGTACCCAGGCCGCCCGAGCTAAATGCTTTGGAAGCCGGGAATCGTGGCGACTAAGCTGATGGATTCGCTGCCTTCAACCACCTCCGTCGTTCATCCCAGGGAGGCGCTTTCGCATGCCCGCACACCAACTGGCCCCCGACATACCCTCCGACGTGCTCGCCGCCGAGCAGGCTCACCTGGCCGAGTCCAGAGCCGCGCTCAAGGCCATGCGCGCCCACGCCCAGTCGCTCTCGTCCGACGCGGCCGGCGACTGGGTCTCGCAGCAGATCCTCCAGTCGCTGCTCGACCAGCGGGTGGCCGCGCTGGCCGACCATCCCGACACCCCGCTGTTCTTCGGCCGCCTCGACCGCGCCACCGCTCAGGAGGACGAGCCCGACGCCCTGCCCGGCACGATCCACGTCGGGCGCCGCCACGTGCACGACGGCAACAGCAGGCCGCTGGTCATCGACTGGCGCGCACCGGTGTCCCGCGCGTTCTACCAGGCCAGTCCCGCCGACCCCATGGGAATCGTGCTCCGGCGCCGCTTCGGCTACCACGGCGGGGCGCTGACCGCGTTCGAGGACGAACCACTCGGCGAGGGCGTCGAGCTCGGCCCGTCCAGGATCCTGACCCAGGAGATCGAACGCCCCCGCACCGGCCCGATGCGTGACATCGTCGCCACGATCCAGCCCGACCAGGACGAGATCGTGCGCTCCACCCTCGCCCAGACGGTGTGCGTGCAGGGCGCCCCCGGCACCGGGAAGACCGCGGTCGGCCTGCACCGCGCCGCCTACCTGCTGTTCACCCACCGCGAGCGGCTGGCCAGGTCGGGCGTGATGATCGTCGGACCCAACCGGGCGTTCCTGTCCTACATCTCCTCGGTGCTGCCCGCGCTCGGCGAGGTCAAGGTCGACCAGACCACGGTGGCGGGACTGCTCGGGGAGCACGCCGCGTCCGAAGACCCGGCCGTGGCCGCGGTGAAGGGCGACGCCAGGATGGCGGCGGTGCTCGGCCGGGCTCTCTGGCTGCACATCGTGAAACCGGAGGAGGGCCTCGTCTACACCAAGGGCGCCTACCGGCACCGGGTGGCCGACCACGAAGTACGCGAGATCGTGGCCTCCCTGCGCGGCACCACCCGCTACAACCCCGGCCGGGCGGCGCTGGCGCAGCGGCTGGCCCACATGGTCCTCGTACGCATGGAGCAGCGCGGCGAGTCACCCGACGACCGGGTCCAGGACGCGGTGGCCCGTTCCAAGCCGGTGAAACAACTCGTGGACGCGGTCTGGCCCAAACTGACACCCGAACAGGTTCTCCACCGTCTGCTGTCAGATTCCGAATTCCTGGCGCGGGCCGCTAAATCAGATTTGTCGCCTGAAGAGCAGGAATTGCTCCTGTGGCGCAAGCCGTACCGGAGCTGGAAGTCGGCCAAATGGTCGGCCGCCGACGCCGCGCTCCTCGACGAGCTGCGCGACCTGATGGAACGTACGCCGTCGCTCGGCCACCTGGTGGTCGACGAGGCCCAGGACCTGTCCGAGATGCAGTTGCGCGCCCTCGGCCGCCGCTGCCGCAACGGCTCCGCCACCGTGCTCGGCGACCTCGCCCAGGGCACCACCCCCTGGTCGACCCGTTCGTGGACGTCGGTCCTCGAACACCTGGGCCAGCGCGAGGGCGAGGTCACGGAGCTGACCCTCGGCTTCCGCGTGCCGAGGGAGGTCCTCGACTACGCGGCCCGCCTGCTGCCCTCGATCGCCCCGGGCCTGGCAGCCCCGCAGTCGCTGCGGCCGGGCGCGGGCTCGCTCACCGTGCGCGAGGGCGGCTCGGTGGCGCAGGCCGCCGAGGAGGCCCTGGCCAAGGAGGGCTCGATCGGCGTCATCGTCCCCGACGCGATGGTGGCCGCGGTCTCCGAGTCGCTCGCCGGCCTGCCCTACGCCGTTCTCGACCCCGACTCGACCGAGGAACACCGCCTGCTGATCGTGCCCGCGACCCTCGCCAAGGGCCTGGAGTACGACCACGTCGTCGTCGTCGAGCCCGCCGACATCGTCGCGGCCGAACCCCGCGGCCTGGCCAGGCTCTACGTGGTCCTGACCCGGGCGGTGACCTCGCTGACGGTCCTGCACGACAAGCCGCTGCCGCCACAGCTGGCGAGCTGACAGGGCCTTCGGCACGGCCGCTTCTAGGATGGCTGGGCAAGGAGCTCTAGACCTAGGAGGATGCCGTGCCAGCACCCCTTCCCCATGAACACCTGCCCTCGGTTCCCGCGCTCGTGGTCGAGAGCGACGATCTCCAGGACGGTGAGCGGCTCAACGACGTCCACGTCTTCAACGACTGGGGCATGACGGGCCAGAACCTCTCGCCCCACCTGCGCTGGTCCGGCGCTCCGGCGGAGACCCGCTCCTACGCCGTGACCTGCTTCGATCCCGATGCCCCCACGGGCAGCGGCTTCTGGCACTGGGTGCTGTTCGATATCCCCGCCTCGGTGACCGAGCTGCCGACGGGCGCGGGCACGGCCCCGGAGTTCAAGGGCCTGCCCGGGGGCGCGGTGCACGCCCGCAACGACTACGGCAGCAAGGACTACGGCGGCGCCGCTCCGCCTCCCGGCGACCCGCACCGCTATGTCTTCACCGTCCACGCGCTGGGGGTCGAGTCACTCGGTCTCAGCAGCGACACCAGCCCGGCGGTGGTGGGCTTCAACATCACCGCCAACACGCTGGCCCGCGGCCACCTCATTCCCCACTACGGCGTCTGACGACGAAGGTGCCCCACCGCACGTCGGTGGGGCACCTTCCGTGGGGTCTAGTCGCAGATCTCGTCGAGCGGCTGCAGGTTGCCGAGCAGCGGTACCCACCGCCGTAGCTCGCACAGCGGCGTCCCCTCGGTCACGGCGCCGCTGACGACGACCCCGGGGTCGTTGGCGGCATGCGCGGGAACAGCCGTGAGGGTGACGGCGGCGAGGCCGAGAACGGCGACGCTCAGCATGCGCTTGCTGCGGGAGAACATTTCTCTGCTCCTTTGGTGAGGCGATGTGCAGACAACCCTTTCTCACTCCAAGTAGCAGTTCAATCGCGAAACGTAATGGCAGCGAAACGAAAACAAGAGCGGCCCGGAAAAACCGGGCCGCTCTTTTTGGGACGTGCGCCGCGAACAGGACCTAGAAGTCCATGTCGCCGCCGCCGGGCATGCCGGCGGGAGCGGCCGGGGTCTTCTCCGGCTTCTCGGCGATGACGGCCTCGGTGGTCAGGAAGAGCGCCGCGATCGAGGCGGCGTTCTGCAGCGCCGACCGCGTCACCTTGGCCGGGTCGAGAATGCCGGCCTCGAACATGTTGACGTATTCGCCCGACGCGGCGTTGAGGCCCTCACCCGGGGTGAGGTTGCGCACGCGCTCGACCACGACGCCGCCCTCGAGACCGGCGTTGACCGCGATCTGCTTGAGCGGCTCCTCCAGAGCCTTCTTCACGATCGCCGCGCCGGTGGCCTCGTCGCCGTTGAGCTCCAGCTTGTCGAACGCCTTGGCGCCGGCCTGCAGCAGAGCCACGCCACCACCGGGGACGATGCCCTCCTCGACGGCCGCCTTGGCGTTGCGGACGGCGTCCTCGATGCGGTGCTTGCGCTCCTTGAGCTCGACCTCGGTCGCCGCGCCCGCCTTGATGACGGCCACGCCGCCGGCCAGCTTGGCCAGCCGCTCCTGCAGCTTCTCGCGGTCGTAGTCGGAGTCGGTGCGCTCGATCTCGGCGCGGATCTCGTTGACCCGGCCGGAGATCTGCTCGGCGTCACCGGCGCCGTCGACGATCGTCGTCTCGTCCTTGGTCACGACCACCTTGCGGGCACGGCCCAGCAGGTCGAGGGTGGCGGTCTCGAGCTTGAGGCCGACCTCCTCGGCGATGACCTGACCGCCGGTCAGGATCGCGATGTCGTTGAGCATGGCCTTGCGGCGGTCGCCGAAGCCCGGGGCCTTGACGGCCACCGAGCGGAACAGGCCGCGGATCTTGTTGACCACCAGGGTCGCCAGGGCCTCGCCCTCGACGTCCTCGGCGATGATCAGCAGCGGCTTGCCGGACTGCACGACCTTGTCGAGCAGCGGCAGCAGGTCCTTGTTGGCGGAGACCTTGCCGTTGACGATCAGGATGTAGGGGTCTTCGAGCACGGCCTCCATGCGGTCGGAGTCGGTGACGAAGTACATCGACGTCATGCCCTTGTCGAAGCGCATGCCCTCGGTGAGCTCGAGCTCGAGGCCGAAGGTGTTGCTCTCCTCGACGGTGATGACGCCTTCCTTGCCGACCTTGTCCATCGCCTCGGCGATGAGTGCGCCGATCTCAGGGTCGGCGGCGGAGATGGAGGCGGTCGAAGCGATCTGCTCCTTGGTCTCCACGTCCTTGGCCAGCTTGGACAGCTCCTCGCTGACCCGCTCCACGGCCGCCTCGATGCCCTTCTTCAGAGCCATCGGGTTGGCGCCCGCGGCCACGTTGCGCAGGCCCTCACGCACCAGCGCCTGGGCGAGCACGGTGGCGGTCGTGGTGCCGTCGCCGGCGACGTCGTCCGTCTTCTTGGCGACCTCCTTGACCAGCTCCGCGCCGATCTTCTCCCACGCGTCCTCGAGCTCGATCTCCTTGGCGATGGACACACCATCGTTGGTGATCGTGGGAGCGCCCCACTTCTTCTCCAGCACGACGTTGCGCCCCTTGGGGCCCAGGGTCACCTTGACGGCGTCGGCGAGCTGGTTCATACCGCGCTCGAGACCGCGCCGGGCGTCCTCGTCAAACGCGATCATCTTGGCTGCCATAAGGCTAGACCTCCCAGATGCAGGGTGGCTTGTCGTGGACCGAGCCGACGCCCGCGACGGCATGGGTCAGCATCTCCTTCGGCAGACCCCATCGTCCCGATCCGGTGTTGGCACTCTGCTGCACAGAGTGCCAACGAACTGTTTAGCACTCTACCCTGCCGAGTGCAAGCGAACTCGCCTGCGGCCGATCCTTTCCCCAGGTCAGTCGTCTGTCCGGCGAGCCGCCCGTGGACGCACCGCTGGCCGCGGTTCGCGCACACGACTCGCCGTACCAGGGGTCGACGAAAGATAGGTGACGGTTCGCACGGACTGCGCTGCCGCGCGATCCCGCCGGTGCATACCAGTGCGGTGAATCAGACCGTCCTGACGGACTCCGCCTGCGGTCCCTTCTGGCCCTGCGTGATCTCGAACTCGACACGCTGTCCCTGTTCGAGAGAGCGATACCCGTCCATCATGATCGCTGAGTAATGGACGAATACATCCTTACCACCGTCTACCGCGATGAAGCCGTAGCCCTTGTCCGCGTTGAACCACTTGACGGTGCCCTGCGCCACTTCCGACTCCTCTTACTGGTCTCCCAGATCTCGCCCATTCCTCCGCGAGACCCGTAATCGCCCGACATAACAGAAAATCAGCCAGGCGATCGCCCTCGACCATACCTGTGGCAAGGGGTTTGGCAACAGAGTCAATCTGCAGAGACCACATTTCTTCCATCGGCGGTTCAACGTTGAATTGCGGGGAAAAGAAGAAGGCGCCCGCAAGGGACGCCTTCGCCGAAGTGTGATCTGCCGCACTCACCCGCCCGCGACGGCGGGGATGATGGAGATCTGGGTTCCCTCCGGCGCCGGAGTGTCCAGCCCCTGGGCAAATCGGACGTCCTCTTCCCCCACATAAACGTTGACGAAACGCCGAATCTTGCCCGATTCATCCAGAATTCTTGCGCCGATACCCGGGTAGTCAGAGTCCAGCTTGGCCAGCACGTCACGAAGAGTCGCGCCCTCGCCACTGACTTCCGCGTTGCCCCCGGTGTAGGTGCGCAGAATGGTGGGAATCCGCACAGAAACGCTCATGGTTACACTCGCCCTTTCGTGGTTGTCAGACAGTCGCGCGGAACGCGTCGAGAGAGGGCCGGATCACGGCCGTGGGCCTGGCGTCGCCGCTGATCGCGTCGAGCGTCTTGAGGCCGTCACCGGTGTTCAGGACCACGGTCTCGGCCCCCGGATCGAGCTGCCCGGTCTCGGTGAGCTTCTTCAGCACGCCCACGGTCACGCCGCCCGCGGTCTCGGCGAAGACGCCCTCCGTCGAGGCCAGGAGCTTGATGGCGGCCACGATCTCGTCGTCCGTGACGTCCTCGACGCCCCCACCGGTCCGCCGCGCGATGTCCAGCACGTACGGGCCGTCGGCGGGGTTCCCGATGGCCAGCGACTTGGCGATGGTGTCGGGCCGCACGGGCTGCACGACGTCGTGGCCCGCCTTGTAGGCGGTCGAGACGGGCGAGCACCCGGCCGCCTGCGCCCCGAAGATCTTGTACGGCGTGTCCTCGACCAGCCCGAGCGCGACCAGCTCCTTGAAGCCCTTGTCGATTTTCGTGAGCTGCGAGCCCGAGGCGATGGGGACGATGATCTGCTCGGGCAGCCGCCACCCGAGCTGCTCGGCGATCTCGTACGCGAGCGTCTTGGAGCCCTCGGCGTAGTAGGGCCGCAGGTTGATGTTGGTGAACCCCCACTTGTCACCGAGCGGGTCGCCGATCAGCTCCGAGCAGAACCTGTTGACGTCGTCGTAGGTGCCCTCGATGCCGATCAGCCGGCCGCCGAAGACCCGGGCCATGGCGATCTTGGCCTGTTCGAGGTTGGCCGGGATGAACACGCACGCCTCCAGCCCGGCACGCGCGGCGGCGGCCGTGACCGCGCCCGCGAGGTTGCCCGTGGAGGAGCAGGAGAGCGTGTGGAAGCCGAAGTTGCGGGCGGCCTCGACGGCCATGGCGACCACGCGGTCCTTGAAGGAGTGGGTGGGGTTGCCCGAGTCGTCCTTGACGTGCAGGGACCTGATGCCGAGCGCCCGCCCGAGGTTGCCGGCCCTGACCAGCTTGGTCCATCCCGGGTTCATGTTGGGCTTGTCGGCGACGTCGGCCGGCACGGGCAGCAGCGACCGGTAACGCCAGATGTTGGCGGGTCCCGACTCGATCGCCGCGCGGGTCACCGCGCCGAACTCGTAAGCCGCTTCGAGCGGCCCGAAACATTCCTGGCAGGCGAAGCTCGGACCGAGCGGGTAGCGTGCGCCGCACTCGCGGCAGGACAGACCGACGGCGGGACCAAAATCGAGCGACATGAAGCGAGGCCTTCCCTCATCTTCGTCTACGGCCACCTTGACCACAGACCGGAATTGGCACCTTGTCCCGGTCGGCCTCGCCAGGTCGCGAGTCACAAGCCGGGAGGGTTGCCGGGGCTTCGCAGGGCCGGTCCCTCCACCCCTCTGGATGAGCAATATTCAGTTGTCGAGTCGGACTCTACCCGCCCACGTGGCGGAAACGTCCTTCCGTCTCAGACTCTGAGACGCGCGATCTCAGCGATAGTCCTCCCCCAGCACGCCCTGGACATATTTGCGCGCCTGGTGGATGCGCGACTTTGCGGTGCCGAGCGGGATGCCGAGCTGGTCGGCCACCTCGTTGTAGTCGAGCTGGACGATGTCGCGCAGGACCAGCGCCTGCGCCAGGTCGGGTTTGTCGGCCTCCAGCGCCTCCATGGCGTCGAGCAGGTCGAGCCGCGAGCCCGCGATCACGCTGACGCGGCGCACGTCGGGCTTCTGCATCGGCAGCTCGTCGGAGCTCTGCTCGGCCGCCCTGCGCTTGAGCGAGCGGTACGTGGTCCGCGCGCAGTTGGCCGTCACAATGTGCAGCCAGGTGCTGAACCTGGCCCGTCCCTCGAAGCGCCCGATGTTGCGCGCCACGGCCAGCAGGGTGTCCTGGGAGGCCTCCTCGGCGTCCTGGTGGTAGGGCAGTATGCGGGCGCAATGACGCATCACATCGGGCTCGATCCGCCGCAGCAGCTCACCAAGAGCGCGGTGGTCTCCGGCCGCGGCGGAGCGGGCGAGTTCCTCGGTTAGCTCATCAAGCGCCATGCCTGGGATCCTAGGGTCATAGGGAGCCTTGTTGGCATCCTTCCTTTTCCGATGGGCCGTTCACCACGATGATCAGTGTGGTCCCGTCTGCACCGACACGCCAGCCGGAAGGAGTCACCTTGAGGTCTCACACCAGCTCACCGCCCTGCCGGCGGCCCGCGCGGCTGGAGCGGGCGCGGTGAACAACGTCCTGGTGGCCTCCAACCGCGGCCCTGTCTCCTTCACCGTCTCCGACGACGGCGAGCTGACGCTGCGCCGCGGCGGGGGCGGCCTGGTGTCGGGATTGTCCGGCGTGGCCAAGGACGACGGTGTCCTGTGGATCTGCGCGGCGTTGTCCGACGGCGACCGCAGCGCGGTGCGCCTGGCGCCCGGCGGCCGCATCGACCATGCCGGCTACGACACCGGCCCGCTGCGCATGCTCGACATCCCGCCCGCCACCTTCCACCGCGCCTACAACGCCGTGGCCAACTCCACGCTGTGGTTCGTCAACCACCTGCTCTACGACATCCCCAACGCGCCGCTCTTCGGCACCAAGTTCGAGCGCGAGTGGGAGTCCTACCGCGACTACAACGGCGCGTTCGCGCTGGCCCTGGCCGAGGAGGCCGGCCACGAGGCCAGGGTGATGGTGCAGGACTACCACCTCACGCTGACCCCGGCGATGCTCCGTGCCGAGCGGCCCGACCTGCGCGTCGCCCACTTCAGCCACACGCCGTGGGCGCCGCCCGAATACTTCTCCCTGCTGCCCGACGAGGTGGCGAGGGAGGTCCTGGAAGGCATCCTGGGGGCCGATCACGCCGGGTTCCTCACCGACAGGTGGGCGCAGTCGTTCATGGACTGCTGCGAGGCGCTGCTGGGCGCGGAGGCCGACCGCGTCGGGCGCAGCGTCACCCACGACGGCAGGACGACCCGCATCGGCGTGCACAGCCTCGGCGTCGACGGCGCCGCCCTGTGGGAGCGGGCCTGCGAGCCCGACGTCGAGTCGCACATGACCGCTCTGAAGGAGCAGGTCGGCGACCGCAGGCTGATCGTCCGCATCGACCGCACCGAGCTGTCGAAGAACATCGTGCGCGGCCTGGTCGCCTACGGTGAGTTCCTCGGCGCCCACCCCGAGTGGCACGGGAAGGTCGTGCACCTGGCCTTCGCCTACCCGAGCCGGCACGACCTGCCCGAATATCGCGAATACACCGCGTCGGTGCAGCGCTGCGCCCAGCAGATCGAGGACGAATACGCCACGGAGGACTGGGACCCCCTCATCCTCAACGTCAACGACGACTACCCGCGCTCGCTGGCCGCGTACCGGATGGCCGACGTGCTGCTGGTCAACCCCATCCGCGACGGCATGAACCTGGTGGCCAAGGAGGGCCCCGTGCTCTCACCCCGGTGCGCGCTCGTGTTGTCGCGTGAGGCGGGCGCGGCGGCCGAGCTGGGCCCCCACGCGCTGCTCGTCAACCCCTACGACACCAGTGGCACGGCCGCCGCCCTGCACGACGCGCTCGTCATGCCGGAGCAGGAGCGGCGGGCACGCCGCGACAGGCTGCACGCGGCGGCCACCGCCCTGCCGCCGCAGCAGTGGCTGGCGGCCCAGCTCGACGCCCTGGCCTGAGTGCTCAGCTCCAGCGGGCGCGCCTGAGCACGCCGGACGGCCCCGGCGTGCTCCACTGGTCGACGACCAGCACATTCGTCGTCGGCAGGTACCACTCGCGCTGCACGAAACGCGACCTCACCCGGCGCCTGCGTACGAGACACAGGTGGCCAGGTGGCCCGGCCCGACCTGGCGCAGGCCCTTCTTCCTCGCCGCACCGAGCCTCTGCCCTCACGGTCACCACGCGGGTCCAGCCGGGCTCGCCCCGGTGGGCCTTCCAGGCGGCGGCGGAAGGGTCGGGCCGCCCTATGAAGGCGACCGCTTACGGACGGCTGAACGCGGACGCCAGCTCGCCGAGCAGAGCCACGACTCCCTCGGGACCGTCCACCACGATGTCGGCCCGCTCGGCCAGCGCCGTCACCTCGGCGGAGCCGCTGCACACGGTCACGCCGGGCAGGTTGGACGCCTCGACGGCGTCGTACGCGGCCAGGTCGCCGAGGTCGTCGCCGGCGAACAGGACGGACCTCGCGACCCGCTCGGCCAGGAAGAGGCTGAGTGCCTGGCCCTTGTCCATGCCCGGCGGGCGCAGTTCGAGGACGTAGCGGCCGGGCTCGACCACCAGACTGTGCTTCTCGGCCAGCTTGGCCAGCGGCTCGCGGAGCTTGGCGAGGGTGCCGTCGGGGTCGGGGCTGCGCCGGGTGTGCACGGCCACGGCGCGGCCCTTGTCCTCGACGGTCACGCCTTCGACGCCCAGCGAGTCGAGCAGCAAGGGCAGCTCGGCCTCGGTGCGCGGCACGCCGGCGGGGGGCGGGGGCGCGGAGACGCGGCCGTGCTCCCAGCGTTCGAACCCGTAGTGTCCCAGCACGACCAGCCCCGGCACGTCGCTCAGCCCCGGCCCCAGTTCCAGCACGGTGGCCGGTGGCCTGCCGGTCACGATGACCACCGCGAGCACGTGGGAGCCCAGGTCGGCGAGAACTTCGGCTGCCTTCGGGTGGATCACGGCCTCGGCGGGATCGGGCACGATCGGCGACAGCGTGCCGTCGAAGTCGAGCCCGATCACGGCGCCCGCCGGATCGCTCAGGATCGCTTCCATTCCAGGGATGTTCCTCACGCGGCTGCCGTACCCAGCCGGTCAGGGGCGCATGCCAAGCCGTCTGGCCGCGCGGTCACGCTGACGGGTGGAGCGTAACCTGCGTAGCCTCTTGACCAGCATGGGGTCCTGCTCGAGCGCCTCGGGTCTGTCGATCAGCTCGCCGAGCAGCTGGTAGTAGCGGGTGGCGGAGAACCCGAAGGTCTCCTTGATGGCCTGCTCCTTCGCGCCCGCGTGGCGCCACCACTGGCGTTCGAAGGCGAGGAGCTCGTGATCGCGTTGTGAGAGTGGTTGCCGGCCGGACGGCTCCTGGGCAGCATTGTCACCGCTGAGCGGTGCTCCCATGGTGTCCTCCTCGAAAGGGGCGTGTGACGGTCACGTCGCACGCACACGGCCCGTGGCCATCGTAATGTGCGGCGCGCTGCTGTTCATGGCGGTTCGACAGACGTACAGTCACCAGATGTGACCTCAGTAATCACGCTGCTCACGGACTATGGGCTCGAGGACGGCTACGTGGCGGCCTGCCATGGCGTGATCGCCGGAATCGCGCCCGAGGCCAGGGTGATCGACGTGTGCCATCTGATCCCGGCGGGCGACGTACGGCGCG
This sequence comes from Nonomuraea longispora, assembly GCF_004348345.1. GTDB lineage: Bacteria > Actinomycetota > Actinomycetes > Streptosporangiales > Streptosporangiaceae > Nonomuraea > Nonomuraea longispora. Next base: position 27,820 of record NZ_SMJZ01000017.1, on the reverse strand, counting down.
GCGCGGCCGTGCTCGCCCAGACCATCCCCTACCTGCCCGCGGGCGTGCACATCGCCGCGGTCGATCCGGGGGCGGGCGCGTCCAGGCGCGCGGTGGCCGTGGAGGCGGGCGGCCGGGTGTTCATCGGGCCCGACAACGGGCTGCTGTCGTGGGCCGTGCACGCCGGCGGCGGCGCCCAGGCGGCTCACGAGATCAGCAACGAGCAGCACTTCCTGCGGCCGGTCTCGCCCACGTTCCCGGGGCGCGACGTGTTCGCGCCGGTCGCCGCCAAGGTCTCCGACGGGCTGAGCACGGCCGAGCTGGGGCCGGAGATCCCGGTCGGCAGGCTGGTCTCGCTGCCGGAGCCGACCTCCCAGCTGCGTGAGGGCTCGGTCGAGGGCGAGGTCGTCTCGGTCGACCGCTACGGCAACACGCAGTTGTCGATCGCGGCGCGTGACCTGCAGGCGCTGGGCGTGCGGTTGGGCGACACGCTGGGAGTGCGGCTGGGGCGGCGGCAGCTCTCGCTGCCCTACCGGGAGACGTTCTCGGCGGTGCCGCCGGGTGAGCTGGTGGCGTTCGCGGACTCGGCGGGGCTGGTGGCGATCGCCGTCAACTGCGGTGACGCCGCGCAGCGGCTGGGGCTCCCGCCCGGTGCCCATGTCCGGCTTTCTCCTCTTTCTTAGGGCGAAAGCCACAGATCGGAATTACTCCGCGTATCGGTCTGTTTACTGAAGGGTCGGGCTGACTCGGCGGTCGCGTGTCAGAATGCGGGTCAAACGTCCCCTCCCCCTCCCCTTCGAGGTCGACGTGTACCAGCTTCCTGTTGTCCTGCTGTCGATGTTGTCCACGCTCCTGCCCGCCCCCGAGCCTCGCCTGCCCGAGCCCAGGGTCTTCCCCTTCGCCGTGCCGGGCGTCAGCCCGTCGGGCGCGCGGGTCACGTACATGCTGGCCGGGGTCGCGCCCGAGGCGGCGTGCCCGGCCGCGTTCCAGCCCTCGGCCGTGGGGCCCGGCTGCCGCACCGCCTTACGCGCGACGTACGCCGACAGCACGGGCACCTACGTCGCCACCGTGGGCATCGCCGTGCTCGACGGCCCGCAGCTCACCCCCTCCAGTGCCGGACGGCCGGCGACCGTGCGGCCCGTGGCCTTCCCCGGGGGCCCGGCCGAGCGGTTCGGCGACCGCCAGTACGTCACCGGGGTGGTCCTGCGGCCCGGCGGGCGCTACGTGGTGGCGGCGGCCGCGGGCTACGCCGACGGGCGGGCGTACCAGCCGGGTGAGGCGGTCGAGCCGCGGCTGCGCGCCGCCGCGAGCCAGCTCGTCACGGCGCTGCACCGGGCGCTGACCGGATGAGCAGGCTCCTCGTGCCTGCCCTGGTGACTGCGCTGGCGGTGGGCACAGTGCTGGGGGCCGCCGCTCCGAGCGCCTCCGACGACGTCAGCCGGGTCGCGCGGGCCGGGCAGTGGCAGCTCGGCGCGTTGCGGCTGCCCCAGGCCTGGCGTACGAGCAAGGGCGCCGGCGTCGTCGTGGCCGTGCTCGACACGGGCGTCAACGCCCGCCACCCCGACCTGGCGGGCGCCGTGATCCAGGGGCCCGACCTGACCGGCGTGGACGCGAGCCCGCACCGGTGGGGACGCCACGGCACCGCCATGGCCAGCCTGATCGCCGGCCGCGGGCACCGCGACGAGCAGGAGGGCGGCGTCCTCGGGGTGGCGCCGAGGGCCAAGGTGCTGTCCGTCAGGGTCACGCTCGACAACGGCGACCCGCAGCGCGTGAAGCTGCGTTCCGGCGGGCGCAACGCGCTGGCCAGGGGCATCCGCTACGCGGCCGACCACGGCGCCGGAGTGATCAGCATGTCGCTCGGCGGCGGCAGTGGCGCCTGGGAGGGCTCGGCCCCGGAGGAGGAGGCCGTCCAGTACGCGATCTCCAGGGGCGCCGTGCTCGTGGCCTCGTCGGGCAACGACGGCGCCTCCGCCAACAGGAAGAACTTCCCCGCCGCCTACCCCGGCGTGATCGCCGTCGGCGCCGTGAACCGGCGCCTCACGGTGGCCGGGTTCTCCAACCGGCAGGACTACGTCTCTGTGGTCGCGCCGGGCACGAAGATCGTGACGGCCGACGAACGCGGCTCGTACGTGGTCGGCGACGGCACCAGCTCGGCGGCGGCCCTGGTGGCGGGCGTCGCGGCCCTGGTCAGGTCGGCGTACCCGAGCCTGTCCCCTTACCACGTGCGACAGGCCATCGAGCTCGGCACGAGGAAGCGGCCGGCCGACGGCCACAGCCCCGCCTACGGGCACGGGGTGGTCGACGCGGTGCGGACTCTGCGGGCGGCCGCCCGGCTGGACGTGCCTCCGTCCGGGGAGGCGGCGCCGGAGCGGTACTTCTGCCAGGCGTCGCCGTCCTCCAGGGGGCCGGTGGTGGCGGGCATGGTGGTGCTGGTGGCGGCGATGTCGGCACGGGTGCTGGTGACGCAGCGGCGGCGGCGACGCAGGGGTGTAACCTAGCAAGCGCTTGTGCGATACTCCGGCTATGACGTTCGCCATCGACGGCTGGTTCACCATCGACCACGACGGCGTCCGCCTCATCGGCACCCGGTGCGCCGGCTGCGGCACGGTCTGCTTCCCGCCGCGGCACGGCCTCTGCCCCGACCCTCGCTGCGGCGGCACCGAGCTGCGCGCATGCAGGCTGCCGGGACGTGGACGCGTCTGGTCGTACACGAACGCCTGCTACCCGCCGCCCGCGCCGTACGTGGCGGCGGAGCCGTACGAGCCGGTGACCCTGGCCGCGGTCGAGCTGGAGGAGGCCGGGATCGTCGTGCTCGGCCAGGTCACGGACCTGACGGTGGAGGACCTGGAGGTGGGCATGGAACTGGAGCTCACCTCGGGCCCCCTGGCCGACGGGCCGCAGATGTGGATGTGGCGGCGGGCGTCATGAGCGTCGTTGTGCTGGGCACCGGCATGCACCCCTGGGGCAAGTGGGGCCGGCCCTTCGTCGAGTACGGCGTCGCGGCCGCCCGCGCGGCACTCGACGACGCCGGCGTGGCCTGGACCGACGTGGACTACCTCGTCGGCGCCGACACCATCAGGAACGGCTACCCCGGCTTCGTCGCCGGCGCCACCTACGCCCAGGCGCTCGGCTGGTCGGGCGCCAGGATCGCCTCCTGCTACGCCGCCTGCGCCTCGGGCGCCCAGGCCGTCGACATCGCGCGCACCCGCATCCTGGCGGGCCTGTGCGAGGTCGCCCTGGTCGTGGGCGCCGACTCCACCCCCAAGGGTTTCTTCACGCCGGTGGGCGGAGACCGGCCCGACGACCCCGACTGGCTGCGCTTCCGCCTCCTCGGCGCCACCAACCCCGCCTACTTCGGCCTCTACGCGCGCAGGCGCATGGCCGTGCACGGCTCGACCCAGGCCGACTTCGCCGCCGTCAAGGTCAAGAACGCGCGGGCCGGCTCGCTCAATCCCATGGCCCGCTACCGCAGGCCCGTCACCGTGGACGAGGTGCTGGCCTCCCCCATGGTCGCCGACCCCTTGCGGCTGATGGACATCTGCGCCACCTCCGACGGGGGCGCCGCCGTGGTGCTCGCCTCCGAGGAGTACGCCCGCCGCCGCGGCGCGACCCCCCTCGTACGCCTGGCCGCCGTCTCCACCGTCACCCCGTCCTTCCCCAGCACCGTCCTCGAACTGCCGAACTTCGCCACCGACTCCTGGGCCGCCGCGCCGCCGCCCGAGAAGCCGTTCAGGGCGGCGATCGCGTACGCGTCCTACGAGGAGGCGGGGGTGGGCCCCGAGGACGTCTCGCTGGCGGAGGTGTACGACCTGTCCACGGCGCTGGAGCTCGACTGGATGGAGGACATCGGCCTGTGCCCGCCGGGGCAGGCCGACAAGCTGCTGCGCGACGGCGTGACAGCACTCGGCGGCCGCGTCCCCGTCAACCCGTCGGGCGGCCTGGCCTCGTTCGGTGAGGCGATCCCCGCCCAGGCCATCGCCCAGCTCTGCGAGCTCGTCACCCAGCTGCGCGGACGCGCGGGCCCCCGGCAGGTGCCGGGCCCCCGGGTCGGCCTGGCCGTCAACCAGGGCCTGTTCGGGCACGGCTCCGCCCTGGTCGCCACCCTCTGAACGGGCACGTGCCCCCCGAGCCGGGCTCGGGGGGCACGTGCCGTGCGGGCGGTTCAGCCGACGTGGACCACGTCGTGCGTCTCGGCGAAGTGGCAGGCGCTCTCATGCGCCGTGCCGGGCCGGATCTGCAACAACGGCTCCTCCTCGGCGCAGATCTCCTGCGCCTTCCAGCACCGCGTACGGAACCGGCACCCCGACGGCGGGTTGGCCGGCGAGGGCGGGTCGCCCTGGAGGATGATGCGCTCGCGCTGCTCCCGCCCATCGGGGTCGGGCACCGGCACCGCCGACAGCAGCGCCTGCGTGTACGGGTGCGCGGGCCGGTCGTAGATCTCGGTGTCCTTGCCGAGTTCCACGAACTTGCCGAGGTACATCACCCCGACCCGGTCGGAGATGTGGCGCACCACCGACAGGTCGTGGGCGATGAAGATGTACGCCAGGTCGAACTCGTTCTGCAGCCGCTCCAGCAGGTTGATGACCTGCGCCTGGATCGACACGTCGAGCGCCGACACCGGCTCGTCGCAGACGATGATCTCCGGCTGCAGCGCCAGCCCGCGGGCGATGCCGATGCGCTGCCGCTGACCGCCGGAGAACTGGTGCGGGTAGCGGTTGATGTGGTCGGGGTTGAGACCCACGACCTCCAGCAGCTCCTGCACCTTCGTGCGGCGGTCGCCCTTGGGCGCCACCTCGGTGTGGATCTCGTACGGCTCGCCGATGATGTCGCCGACGGTCATCCGGGGGTTCAGCGAGGTGTAGGGGTCCTGCATCACCATCTGGATGTTGCGCCGCATCCGCTTGAGCTCGCCGCCCTTGGCGTGGGCGATGTCGCGGCCGTTGATCTTGACCGAGCCCGACGTGGGCCGCTCCAGCGCCATGAGGACCTTGGCGAGCGTGGACTTGCCGCAGCCCGACTCGCCGACGATGCCCAGCGTCTCGCCCTTGTGCAGGTCGAACGACACGCCGTCGACGGCCTTGATGGCGCCGATCTGCCTCTTGACCACGATGCCCTGGGTGAGCGGGAAGTGCTTGACCAGGTCGCGCACCTCGAGGATGCGCTCACTGGTGCTCGCCATCGAGGACCTCCCTCCAGTAGTGGCAGGCGCTGTTCCGCGTGCCGCTGACTTCGTGGAGCGGTGGCGCGTCGGTCACGCAGTTGTCCTGCCGGTACGGGCACCGGGGGTGGAAGGCGCAGCCCGTCGGCAGGTCGAGCAGGTTGGGCGGCAGGCCCTTGATCGCGTACAGCTCGTGGCCCTTGAGGTCGACCCGGGGGATCGACTCCAGCAGCCCCTTCGTGTACGGGTGCGCGGGCCCCTTGTAGATGTCGTGAACGGGGGCGTTCTCCACGATGCGCCCCGCGTACATGACGGCGATCTTGTCGGCCACGTCGGCGACCACGCCCAGGTCGTGCGTGATCAGGATGAGACCCATCCGGCTCTCGCGCTGCAGCTCGGCCAGCAGCTCCATGATCTGCGCCTGGACGGTCACGTCGAGCGCCGTGGTCGGCTCGTCCGCGATCAGCACCTCGGGGTCCAGCGCGATCGACATGGCGATCATGATCCGCTGCCGCATGCCCCCGGAGAACTGGTGCGGATAGTCGTGGACGCGCTGCCTGGCGGCCGGGATGCGTACGCGGTCCATCAGCTCGATGGCCTTCTTCAGCCCGTCGGCCTTGGACATGCCGCGGTGCACCCGGAACATCTCGCTGATCTGCCAGCCCACGGTGAACACCGGGTTGAGCGCGGAGAGCGCGTCCTGGAAGATCATCGCGATCCGCTGGCCGCGCACCTGCGTGCGGGCCTCCTCCGACAGCTTGAGCAGGTTGGTGCCCTTGAAGCGGATCTCCCCCTTGGGGATCACCGCGGGCGGCATGTCGAGAATGCCCATGATCGCCTGCGCGGTCACGGACTTGCCGGAACCCGACTCGCCCAGCACCGCGAGCGTCTCGCCGGGGCCGACGGTGTAGCTCACCCCGTTGACCGCGCGTACGACCCCGGCACGGGTCTGGAACTCCACGTGCAGGTTGTCGACCGCGAGCAGTGGATGGTCGCCCGGCGCCCCTCCTTCAGAGAGCCCAGGCAGCACGTCCGCTGACGTCTTCTTCACGTGATCCCCCCTTCTACCTGAGCTTCGGGTCGAGCGCGTCGCGCACCGCGTCGCCCATCATGATGAACGCGAGCACGGTGACGCACAGGAACGCGGCGGGGAACACCAGCGGCAGCGGTGCCTCCAGGAACCGGTTGCGCGCGTCGGCGATCATCAGACCCCACGAGATGTCCGGGGACAACACGCCGACGCCCAGGAACGACAGCGCGGCCTCGGCGGCGATGAAGCCGCCCAGGTTGATCGTGGCCACGACGATGACCGGCGCGAGCGAGTTGGGCAGCAGGTGGCGGAACATGATCCGTCCCGCTCCGGCGCCCAGCGCCCTGGCGGCCACCACGAAGTCCTGGCTCTTCGCGGTGATCACCGCCGCTCTCATGATGCGGTACGTCATCGGCCAGCCGAGCACCCCGAGTGCGACGATGACCAGCAGGATGCTGTTGGCCTTGCCGCGGAAGGTGGCCGCGATCAGCAGCGCGCCGAGGATCGCGGGGATGGCGAAGAAGATCTCCGTGAACCGCGAGGACACCGCGTCGACGGCGCCGCCCCGGTAGCCGGCGACGATGCCGAGCAGGCTTCCGACCAACGTGGTGACGATCGTGGTGAACACGCCGATGATGATCGAGTTGCGGGCGCCGTAGATCGTCCTGGAGTAGAGGTCACAACCCAGGTTGTCCCGGCCGAACAGGTGGCCGGGGCTCGGCCCCTGCCGCGCCGTCGACAGGTCGCAGCTCCTGGCGTTGAACGGGTCGATCGAGGTGAACAACGACGGCCAGAACGACATGACCAGCAGGACGAAGATGATGATCACCGAGATGATGAACATCGGCCGTCGCCTGAGGTCGTACCAGGCGTCGGTCCACAGGCTGGCGGGCTTGCCGTCCTTGGCCTTCTTGCCTCCGCGCTCCGGCGCCTGGGTGGGCTCGGTGACCAAGGTCTGCGTATCCGGGAGCCCGGTCCCGACCGGCGGGGTTGGGTTACTCATAGCGGATCCTCGGGTCGAGCAGGGCGTACAACATGTCGACGACCAGGTTGGCCAGGATGTAGATCAGCACCAGGACGGTGACGATGCCCACGACCACCGGTTGTTCCCGCAAGTAAACCGACTGGAAGAGCTGATTTCCAATCCCTTGCAGGTTGAAGATCGTCTCGGTGATGACCGCGCCGCCCATCAGGTTACCGAGGTCGGCGCCGAGGAAGGTGACCAGCGGGATCAGCGCGTTGCGCAACCCGTGCCTGCCGATGACGCGGCGTCTCGACAGGCCCTTGGCCGTGGCTGTGCGGATGTAGTCGGCCCGCAGGGTCTCGGCGAGGCTGGTCCTGGTGAGCCTGGTCAGATAGGCGATGGACGTGCCCGCCAGCACGAAGCCGGGCAGCAGATAGCTGCGCCAGCCCGCGAACGTGCCGGCGACGGGGAAGATGTCCGCGCCCGTCCACTGTTTGAGTTTCACGCCGAGCAACAGCTGCAGCACGAACCCCGTCACCAGCGTGGGGACGGAGATGAACAGCAGCGTCGAGGCGAGGATCATGGTGTCGGTGGCCTTGCCCCGGCGCAGCGCGGCCCACAGGCCGAGCCCGACGCCGATGACGGCCTCCATGACCAGCGCGGTCAGTGCGAGGTTCAGGGTGACCTGAAACTTGCCCGCCATGATCTGGGACACGGGCACGTCGGCGAAGTTGACGCCGAAGTCGCCCTGGAAGAGCACACCGCTGATGTAGTACCAGTACTGCAGCAGCAGCGGATCGTTCAGGTGATATTGCTCGCGCAGGACCTCGGCGATCGCGGGGTCGGGGCGTTTGTCCCCGAACATCGCCGCGATGGGGTCACCGGGCAGCGCGAAGACGATGCAGAAGATCAGTAGCGTGGCGCCGAACAGGACGGGGATCGCCTGGATCAAGCGCCTGATGACATAACGGCCCATTCAAGCCCTCCGGTACACGCCTGGAGGCAGCCCTCGGAGTCCGTGGGTTACCCGGCTCGAGAGGCTGCCTCCAAGTTCAGCCCTCCGACGGGTGGACGGCGCGGCCGTCCACCCCGGCGAACGACGTCAGGCCTTCTCGACGTCTGCCCAGTCAATCTGGTTGAGCAGGTTGAGCTTGACGTTCTTCACCTTAGTGGAGTGCCCGAAGTTGCTCCGGTAGAAGTAGACCGGGATGTACGGCAGTTCCTTGATCAGGATGTCATCGGCCTGCTGGTAGAACTTCAGGCCCTCGGCGGCGTCGGTCGCCTGGTCACCCTTCTTCAGCAGCTCGTCGAACTCCTTGTTGGAGTAGCCGCCGTAGTTGGAGCCGGACGCGATGGCCCCGGTGGCGAAGATCGGGGTCAGGTAGTTCTCGGCCGCCGGGTAGTCGATCGCCCAGCCCATCCGGAACAGGCCCTTGTACTCCTTGTTGTCCAGCGCGTCCAGGATGCCCTGGAACTTCTCGAACGGCTTGGGCGTGACATCGATGCCCAGGTTGGCGCGGAGGTTGTTGGCGACAGCCTCGATCCACTCCTTGTGGCCGCCGTCCGCGTTGTAGCCGATCTCGATGGTCTTCGGGCCACCCGCCTCGTCGTACAGCTTCTTGGCCTCGGCCGGGTTGTACGTGCAGGCGTCGCACGCCCCCTGGCGGTAGCCGGGGATGGCCGGGTTGATGAAGTCGTCGGCGGGCGCGCGGGTGCCGGAGAAGACCGTCTCGGCGATGGTCTTCCTGTCGATGGCCAGCGAGATGGCCCGGCGGACCTGCACGTCCTGGAAGTCGGGGTTGTACTTCAGCGGAACGCCGATGTAGCCGAGGGAGGCGTCGGGCTCGTCGAAGTAGCGGTCACCGAGCGCGGCCTTGGCGCTGGCGATCGCGGAGGGAGGCAGCGAGTCGTGGACGTCGAGGTTCTCGGCCTGGAGGTCGTTGTACGCGGTCTCGGAGCTGGTGTAGACCTTGAACTGGAGCTTCGTCCAGTTCGAGGGCTTCTTGCCCGGATACTTGTCGTACACCGACGCCTCGATGGTCGCGTCGGTGCCCTTCTTGTAGGGCTTGTCCAGCTTGAACAGGCCCTGACCGATCGGCTGCTCACCGTAGGCCTGGGTCACCTTGCCGTCGGGGCCGATGGCCGACTCGGGCATCGGATAGAAGGCGGTGTAACCCAGCATGGTCTTGAACTGCGAGAACGGCGCCGCGAGCGTGACCTCGAGCGTGAGGTCGTCGACGACCTTGAGACCCTTCATCTCCTTGGCCGTCGGCTTCTTGCCCTCGCCCGGGTGGACGTCCTCGTAACCGTCGATGCGGCCGAAGAAGTAGGACGCGCTCATGGCGTTGTCCTGCAGCGCCGCATAGTTCCACGCGCGCGCGTAGTCGGCTGCCGTCACGGCGGTGCCGTCGTGCCACGTGTAGCCGGACTTCAGCTTGATCGTCCAGACCTTGCTGTCCTCCGTCGTGATCGACTCGGCGGACTCCTCGACTGGCTGCTTGTTCTCGTCATAGCCGACGAGCGGAGAGAAAAGCGCGGCGAGAACCTCGGAGCCCTCGGTCTCTGTGGTGTTCTGCGGAACCAGGAGCTCCTGAGGCTCACCGACTTCCATGCGGACCGGCGTGGTGTCCCCGCCGCCCGCGGCAGTGCCACCGCTGTCCGAGGCACCGCCGCCACACGCGGCAACCGCGAGAGCGAGCAGCGCGGTACCGGCGACGATCTGTGCGCCCTTAGTAACACGCATGGTGAAAGAAATCCTCCCTCTACAGGTGGGCGTAAGCGCTGAGCTGCGGTGATCGTGAGCAGCCTGACGGGGGGTTCCTGGTTTCCCCCGGGTTTGGCTGACATGGTCAAACCAGCCGACGCCCTGCCAGTCGATCGCGACTATCCCTCACTACTTGCCACCAGGACGTCTCTGGCGCGTTGCAGTTCGGTCACACGTACGCCTATCCACCGTCACAGACATTTATCGCTATCGGCATGCAACGGTACAAAACATCCCAAGCAAGCCCTGCATGGACGTGAACAGTCGATGAAAATTACCCCCTACATGACGGTGCTCGTGCCCTTGCCGCCACGCCCCGCCCGGCTGGGCTACGGTTGAGCAGGTCTTGACGACGCCTTGGAACCCAGCGTCCCGAGACTCCGTCCAACTGACTGTCGCCGACCCGCGCGACAGGCACTCCACCGACCGGGATCCAATAGAGTCCTTGCCATGAGCCAGCCGGAATCCGCTGTCGCGGACGCCCAGGCGGGCGGCCGAAGCGGGCAGGAGCCGCTGGCCAAGCTCGCCAAGCGATATGGGCTTCGCCGTGCCATCGCGCGGCCGAGGTTCCCTGTCTACCTGCGCCAGTTGTGGCAGCGCCGCCACTTCATCCTGACATACGCGACCTCGCGCAACGTCTCGAAATACTCGAGTTCGGCGCTCGGCCAGCTGTGGCAGGTGCTGACTCCCCTGCTCAACGCCGCCATCTACTACGTGATGTTCGGCGTGGTCCTCGGCGGCAGAGACGGCATCGACAACTACCCGGCGTTCCTGCTGACCGGGATGTTCATCTTCACCTACACGCAGCGCACGGTCACCGCCGGCGCCAAGTCGATCTCCGGCAACCTGTCGATGATCCGGGCCCTGCACTTCCCCAGGGCCTCACTGCCGCTCGCCTACACGATCCAGGAGCTCCAGCAACTCGCCATCTCCATGGGCGTGCTCCTCACCATCGTGTGGGCGACAGGCGAGTGGCCGACCTGGTACTGGCTGATGATCCCGGTCGTGCTCCTGCTCCAGACGATGTTCAACGTCGGGATGGGCCTGGTGGTCGCCCGGCTCGGCGCGCAGATGCGTGACCTCAACCAGTTGCTGCCGTTCATCTCGCGCACCTGGCTCTACGCCTCGGGCGTGTTCTTCTCGATCCAGAACAAGGTCGTCGGGACGGCCGGGCTGCCGCAGTGGGTGGCGGACGTGATGTACCTCAACCCCGCCGCCTCCTACATCGAGTGGATGCGCGAGATCCTCATGGGGACCCACAACCCCGGGTACGGCCACCACCCCCCGGCGACGGTGGTGCTGTCTTGCGTATTCTGGGCGGTGTTCGCACTCGGCTTCGGCTTCTGGTACTTCTGGCGGTCCGAGGAGAGGTACGGGCGTGGCTGAACTGACCAAGGAGCTGTCACAGGTGAAGGGCGAGAAGCCCGCCGTCCCGGGCAAGGATGCGAAGGCGCGTCCCCAACCGGAGCCCTCGGGCAAGCGGCCTCTTGACGTCCCCACGGGCACTCCCACCGTCATCGTCGACGACCTCCACATCGTCTACCGCGTCTACGGCGCGGCCTCGGAGACCGAGAAGGGCAACGCGGTCAACGCCCTCACGCGCCTTCTGAAGCGCCAGGGACGCCCGCAGATGAAAGAGGTCCACGCGGTCAAAGGCGTGACGTTCGTGGCCTACCACGGCGACGCCATCGGCATCGTGGGGCGCAACGGCTCGGGCAAGTCCACGCTGCTGCGGGCGATCGCGGGTCTGCTGCCGCCGCACAAAGGGGCCGTCTACACCGACGGCCAGCCGTCGCTGCTCGGCGTCAACGCGGCTCTCATGCGTGAGCTGACCGGCGAGCGCAACATCGTCCTCGGCTGCTACGCCATGGGCATGACGCCCACCGAGGTGCGCGAGAAATACCAGGAGATCGTCGACTTCTCCGGCATCGACGAGTTCGTCCAGCTGCCCATGTCCACCTACTCCTCCGGCATGGGTGCCCGCCTGCGCTTCGCCATCTCCTCCGCCAAGACGCACGACGTGCTGCTCATCGACGAGGCCCTGGCGACCGGCGACCGCGAGTTCCGCAAGAAGAGCCAGGAGCGCATCCGCCAGATCCGAGAGTCGGCCGGCACCGTCTTCCTCGTCGCCCACGACCACAAGGTCATCGAGGAGACCTGCAACCGCGTCATCTGGCTGCACAAGGGCAAGATCAAGATGGACGGCGACCCCAAAGAGGTCATCGCCGCCTACAACAAGGGCTGATCCCCCGCCGCACCGACGCCGTCGCCGTGCGGCGCCTTTTGTCATGCCCGGAATCGATCGTGTGTGCGAAACTCGCGCGACGGGAGGGGCCAATGACTGACAGCGAGCCTGCCGTTCCGATAGAATTCGAACGCCAATTCGATCTGGGGAACGGCGATGGAGTGGGAGCGCGCGATGGGAGAGCTTTCGGCCGCGATTGACCACCTGGCCACCGAAGACGTGTCCGAGATCCCGCGGCTGCAGCTGGCCGAGCAGCTGCTGGAGCTCCACTGGCAGATGGCCAGGCTCCAGGCACAGATAGCCCGCCGCACCGGCGTGCGTCTCCTCTGACATCGCGACACGCCGTCCGGGCGACCCGATCGTTCCACCACGTCACGCGCCCGCCTGCCGTGCGCTCACCGCCCGCCGGCTCTCCCACGTCCGTCACGTGGGCCATGCTCGGGGGCTCGTGCGGGCCGGCACGTCCGGCCTTGGACGGCCCACTGTGCGCGCGTGTCGGCGGCCCGCCCCGCGCTCTGTCAGAGGGCCTCACCCTGGAGGCCCCCGGCCGTGTGCGGGGCGGAGGGACGGTGGCGGTGCCGTACATAGTGGGAAAAGCATGCCGCCGACCCCGGAGTGGGGTCGGCGGCGGGCGGGCTCGTGCGGCGCCGCCGCCCTGCAGTGGCGGCGCGGTGCGCGAGCTCGCCACGGGCTCGGGGCGCGTCCGCCCTGGCCCGTCGTGAGACCACCCGCGTGCGCGGCCCGTACGCACGACGCCTCGCCACACCCGGAACCGCCCGGCACCTGCGAGCGATCCACGCCGGCGGGCCGCCCGGCACCTGCGGGCGAACCACCGTCCGGCGGACCCGGAGCGCTCGGCACCTGTGAGCGCCCCTCATGGTCCGGCAGGTCGGTGCGGCGGCGTCCCGGCCACGGTGAGACACCGTTCCGTGGACGGCGCTGTCCCCGCCGGAGGTCGTTTGCTCCGGCGGCGGGACGGCGTACGGGTCACCGGCACGATACGGTTCCCGGCGTCGGCACCTGTGACGCCCGCGAACCCTCATGCCGTCCCTCGGCGAGCCACGCTCGCCGGCGCCTCCGTCGTGGCTAGTCGCGGTCCCAGGACTGCCGCACCGAGCTGGTCAGCGCGCTGGTGGACCACCCGAGAGAGGTCACCACGTCGCGGTAGGACGCGGCGGCCTTGGCGCCGCTGCTCTCGACGGTGCCGGCGACCTCCTCGACGACGGGGGCGACCCCGTCCAGCGTGGCGGCCTGCGTGAGGCCGGGCAGCGCCTCGGCGACGGGAGCCGCCTCGGCGGGCGCGACCTTGCCGAGGACCGTGGACAGCCGTCCGCCTGGGATGCCGGGCAGCGCGTTCTTGGCCGCCTGCGTGAGGCCGGTCATGGAGGCCTCGGCCGACAGGGACTCGATGCCCTTGACGGGTGCGCCACCGCTGGTCGGCAGCTTGCCCAGCGTGCTGCCGAAGGACGACTCGGCCAGGCCCGCCATGGCGGCGACGACGCCGTGCACGCCCGCGGACTGGGTGGCGACCTCGCTGCGGCCCTGATTGAAGGTCTTGACCGACGGCGTCGCGGTCTCCGCCATGCGGGCCGCGCCCGACAGCAGGGGCAGCGACGACGTCACGCCGCCGCGGCCGTTGCCGAGCGGAGAGAACCCGCCGACGATCGGCGACAGCTCGGTCAGCGGGTCGCCGTCCTTGACGACGTCCTCGGCCGAGTTGGCCGTGCCCATGGTCCGACGCTGGTTGTCGGCCCTCCTCCTGGCCTCGGCCAGGGCGTCCTTCTCGGCCTCCGTCAGGGCCTCCGGCTGGGCCGCGGCGCCGAACAGCGCGCCCACCAGGCCGGCGGCGACCCCGCCGCCGAGGATCCCGCCGAGCGGGCTGGTCGCGGTGGTGGTGCCTCCGCCCCGGCTGTCCAGGACTTCCGCTTGGACGGGCCCGGCCAAAGCCGCCGCCAAGCCAAATGTTGTGACGGCTACAGCCGCCTTGACTACTCGATTCATGATTGCCTTCCCGGCTCGTGATCGATCGCTCTCGAATGCGGTGGAAATGCGAATCGATAACCCCCGAATGCCGTGGCGTACGCGCTATGGGCACCACATCGGGCGTGCCGTCACGGCTGAGCTACGCCAGCAGTTCTATCACTGGCTGTGACCGGCCGCAGGCTCATGAATGCCCATGTAGAAGGGGTTTGCAGCTCGGTTACCGAGTGAGGGGGGAGCGTTGAGCGGGAAGACAAAACGGGAAATAGGAGGGCCTTGTTTCTGATAGTGCGCGCCCGCGCTCGGGCCTCCCTATCACCACCCTCCGGCCCGTGAACAATGGTTCGCGAATACAAATGTCACGGGCCGGGGTGTAATTTTCCTGTCGCGTTGGACGACTGTCGCGTCGGACGCGCGCGACCCTCAGGCGGGCAGCAGGGCTTCCTCCTGCTCGAACGGAAAACGGTCGGCGAAGGCCGGGCGGAGGTCGCTCAGCCACACCGCGGTCGGGTCGTAGCGCGCGAAGAACGGCCGCCCCACGAGTGAGGGGTCGCGCGCCTGGATGAGGTGGAGCACGAAGACCCGCTCCCCGGCGATCTCCGTGACGCCGTCGACGCACACCTTGCCCGGCGTGGCCGACATGGATGGACCGCGGACCGTGCGGCAGAGCCCTGAGACGGACGCGTAGGCGTCCCGGAAGATCTCGTACGCACGGGCCAGCGGCACCGCGAAGTAGTCCTGAGGACCGGTGTCGCGCTCGACGAACATGTAGTACGGAATCAGCCCCATCCTGAGCTGACGCCGCCACATGCGCGCCCACACGGCGGGGTCGTCGTTGATCGACCTGATCAGCGGCGCCTGGGTGCGGATCGTGGCGCCGCTGCCGAGGATGCGCTTGACCGCCGACTCCACCAGCGGCGACTCCAGCTCGCGCGGGTGCGAGAAGTGAGCCATGAACGCGAGGTTCTTGCCGGCGTTCGTGACCTCCTCGAACAGGCCGAGCGTGGCGTCGGCGTCGGGGTCGGTGACGAAGCGCTGCGGCCAGTAGGCAAGCGCCTTGGTGCCGATGCGGATGGACTCGAGCTGCTCCACCTCCAGGAGCGGCTCGATATATCGCCTGATGACGGGCTCGCCCATGATCATGGCGTCGCCACCGGTGATCAGGACGCTGGTGACCTCGGGATGGCTGCGGATGTAGCTCACCATCTGACCGATGTCGTCAGAGGCGAACTTGAGGTCCGCGTCACCGACGAACTGCGCCCACCTGAAGCAGTAGGTGCAGTAGGCGTGACAGGTCTGCCCCTGCTTGGGGAAGATCAGCACAGTCTCGGGATATTTGTGCTGCAGGCCAGGTACGGGCTCGTCGTCGATCTTCGGGACGTTGAGCTCCTTCTGCCCCGCGGGATGCGGGTTGAGCTGTGCGCGGACGCGATTGGCCTCAGCCTGGATCTCGGCATTGGGAGCCTCGGCCTTGAGCAGGTCGGCGAGCCGGGCGACGTCTTCGGCGGGCAGCATGTCCTCCTGCGGGAAGACGAGCCGGTATATCGGGTCGTCGGGCGCGGCCGACCAATCTATGAGTTCCTCGACGACGTAGGCGTTCGTCCGGAACGGCAGCACCGTGGCCACGGCGCGAACCTTGAGCCGCTCCTCGTCGCCGAGCCCCGCACGCTGGAGGAACTCGTCGAGATGCTTGGACGTGTACGCCTTGAAGCGTCGGGTGCCTGCCTGGTTCAAGATCACTAGGCCTGTCCCATCTTTTTTGTTCGATCTGATGTAAACCTCACGACCTTGTCGCGCGTCTACGGTTCTTAATACCCGGACGCTCCCAGTCGCGTCACCGGTTCCACCGGGCTCCAAGTTTCTCTGGAGGTTTGCCGACACTCGCGACATATCGCGAATAGGCCTACACTCATGTCCGTGACCGACTCTCCGGACCTCCGCGCTTCCGACGCCGACCGCGACCGCGTGGCCGCCGTGCTCTCGGAGGCGCTCGCCGCAGGAAGACTCACCAGTGTGGAGCACGCCGACCGGCTCGACCTCGCCTACACGGCGAAGACGGTCGGAGAGCTCGTCCCCATCACCAAGGACCTGCCCGACGTGTCCGCGGGGAACGTGCCGACCGCCATCGAACAGCAGGTCATCGACTCGAAGTTCAGCAAGGTCATACGCAAGGGCCGCTGGGTCGCCTCCAGGAACACCCGGCTGTCCGCGCGGTTCGGCGCCCTGATCATCGACCTGTCCGACGCCGTGCTGCCCGGCCGCGAGATCACGATCGAGACGAACGCCTGGTTCAGCAAGATGATCGTGCGCGTCCCCGAGAACGCCCACGTGATCGACGAGGGCAGCTCCGTGTTCGGCAAACGTAACGTGACCGGCGGCTCCGAGGCCGACGGTCCGCTGATCCGCGTCACGGGTGCGTCGAAGTTCTCCAAGGTCATCGTGTCGCGCGGGGTCTCCGACTGGAATCTGCGCTGACCGCGCCCCGCCCCTGGTCTTCCGCGCGCGACCCCTCCGAGGCCGGGCACGACTGGAACCCGCCCATGCGGGAACCAGGAGGGCCTACCCGCCGGTTAACCTGGCACCTGCCGTGCCTGCGATGCGGACGTCCGAGCCCGCGTTCCGGCCAAAGCCATGACGGCGGGCTCGAAGCCGTACGAGGTGATCATTGTCCGACAGCAGGCCCATCGCGCTCGACGCGATGGGCGGCGACCACGCACCCCACGAGATTGTGGCGGGCGCGGTCCACGCCGTACGCGAGTGCGGTCTGCGCATTGTGCTCGTCGGCTCGCCGCGCGTGCTCTACGAAGCGCTCGCCGACCACGACGCGACCCAGGAGATCCCCATCGTCCGCGCCGAGGAGGCCCTGACCATGGACGAGGGCGCGCTGGCCAGCCTGCGCCGCCCCCGCTCCAGCCTCGCGGTCGCCTGCCACCTCGTACGCCGCGGCGACGCCGGCGCGGTGGTCTCCGCCGGCTCCACCGCGGGCATCGTGGCGACCGGCAGGCTGCGCCTCAAGGGCCAGCAGGGTGTGCTCAGGCCGGCCATAGCCGTCGCCCTGCCCACGCTCCCCCACCCCACCCTGCTCCTCGACGCCGGGGCCAACGCCGAGGCAAAGCCGGAGATGCTGGTCCAGTTCGCCCATCTCGGCTCCGCCTACGCCGAGCTGGCCCACGGCGTCGAGCAGCCCAGGGTCGGCCTGCTCACCATCGGCAGTGAGGCCGAGAAGGGAAACAAGCTCGTCAAACGTGCCCACGAGCTGCTGCAGTCCTCGCCCGGCCTGCATTTCACCGGCAACGTCGAGGGCTACGACCTGCTGACAGGCAGGGCCGACGTGATCACCACCGACGGCTTCACCGGCAACGTGGCGCTCAAGACCATGGAGGGCGCGGTCCGCTACGCGTTGACCGAGCTGCAGGGGAGCATCGGCGACAGCAGGCTGGCCAGGCTCGGCGCCGCCATGCAGCGCTCGCGCCTGCGCGAGCTGCGCCGTCGCCTCGACCCGGAGGCGTACGGCGGAGCCGTTCTGCTCGGGCTCAACGGCACCGTCGTCATCGCCCACGGCTCGTCCAAGGCCCAGGGCATCAGCGCGGCCTGCCGGCTCGCGGCCGACCTTGCGTCGAGCGGCGTCGTGACCGAGGTCGGGGAGCGGGTCGCCGCCACACATCGCTCCCACCGATTGTGGTGACCCTTTAGGGTGTGAGACCGATCCACAGCAACAGGGGGATAGGTGGACGGTCTTGCCTCAACGATGCGGGGCCTGACTCCGGCTCAGGTGGCGCGGGCGCGGACCAACGACGTCCCGCGCCGCTCCAGCAGGTCGCTGAGCGCGATTCTCAGGGCCAACGTCCTGACCCTCTTCAACCTGGTCATCGGCGTGCTCAGCGTCCTCGTGCTCGTCTTCGGCGAGTGGCAGGACGTCATGTTCGGGCTGATCATCGTGGCCAACGCGCTGATCGGCATCGTCCAGGAGCTGCGCGCCAAGCGCACGCTCGACCGTCTCGCCGTGATCAACGAGGCGCCCGTACGCGTCCGCCGCGCCGGCCGGGAGGAGCGGATCGAGGCCCGCGACATCGTGCTGGGCGACCTCGTCCTGCTCGGCCCCGGCGAGCGCCTGCTGGTCGACGGCGAGGTCGTCGAGTCCGACGGGCTGGAGGTGGACGAGTCCCTGCTGACCGGCGAGGCCGACCCCGTGCGCAAACGCCCGGGTGACGGGGTCCTGTCGGGCAGCTTCGCGGTGGCGGGCTCCGGCTCGTTCGTGGCCACGAAGGTCGGCACCGACGCGTACGCCGTGCGCCTGGCCGAGGAGGCCAGCACGTTCCACCTCGCCCGATCCGAGCTGCGCGACGGCATCGCCGGCTTCATCAAGTACGTCACCTGGCTGCTCGTCCCGGTCGGCGGCCTGCTGCTCTACAGCCAGCTCAGCAACTCCGCCGACATCGGCACCGCCGTCACCGGCGCGGTCGCGGGCATCGTCACCATGATCCCCGAGGGGCTGGTGCTGATGACCTCGATCGCCTTCGCCGTCGGCGTCGTCCGCCTCGGGCGGCGCAAGTGCCTGGTCCAGGAGCTGCCCGCGATCGAGGGGCTGGCCAGGGTCGACGTGCTATGCCTGGACAAGACCGGCACCCTCACCTCCGGCGGGATGGACCTCGGACAGGTGCTGCCGCTGCGCGACGACCAGCCGACCGAGGCGGCGCTGGCCGCCCTGGCCCACCTCGACCAGCGGCCCAACGCCACCGCCCAGGCCATCCGCGCCCGCTACCCGCAGGTCGAGGACGGGTGGGCCGCCCGCGCCACCGTGCCGTTCTCCTCCGCGCGCAAGTGGAGCGGCGCCGACTTCGGCGAGCGCGGCACCTGGGTGCTGGGGGCTCCCGACGTGCTGCTCGACGCGGGCGAGTGTCACGACCGCGCCGCCGAACTGGCCGCCGCCGGCACCCGCGTGCTGCTGCTGTGCCGTACGGACGGCCTGCCGGCGGGCGCGGTCCCGGCGCGGCCGGAGCCCGTCGCGCTCGTCACCTTCACCCAGCGGATCAGGCCGGACGCCCGCGACACCCTGCGCTACTTCGAGGAGCAGGGCGTGACGGTCAAGATCATATCCGGCGACAACCCCGACGCGGTCTCGGCGATCGCGACCGGCCTCGGCATCCCTGGCGGCGAACACTCGATCGACGCCAGGACGTTGCCGCACGACGACCCCGCCGAGCTCGGCGAGCTGCTCGACACCCACACGGTGTTCGGCCGGGTCACCCCGCGGCAGAAACGTGCGTTCGTCGCCGCGCTCCAGGCCCGCGGCCACACCGTGGCCATGACCGGCGACGGCGTCAACGACGTGCTCGCGCTGAAGGACGCCGACCTCGGCATCGCGATGGGCGCGGGCAGTCCGGCCACCAAGGCGGTCGCCCAGGTGGTGCTGCTCGACGACAGGTTCGCCACGCTGCCGCACCTCGTGGGCGAGGGCCGCCGGGTGCTGGCCAACATCGAACGCGTCTCCCACCTGTTCCTCGTCAAGAGCTTCTACGCGATCGTGTTGTCGGTGATCGTCGGGCTTTCGGGGACGATGTTCCCGTTCGCGCCGCGCCACTCGACCCTGACGAACGCCCTGACCATCGGCATCCCCGTCCTCTTCCTCGCGCTCACGCCCACGCTCGAACGCCCGCGACCGGGGTTCGTGCCCAGGGTGCTGCGCTTCGCCGTACCCGCCGGGGTGTTGTGCGCGGCGGCGGTGATACTGGCGTTCTGGTCCGCGCACGACAGCACCTCCACGCTCGTCGAGACCCAGACGTCCGCGGTGCTCGCCCTCTTCCTCACCACGTGGTGGGTGCTCGTGCTGATCGCCAGGCCGCTCAACTGGTGGCGTACGGTCCTCGTCGGCTCCATGGCCGTGCTGTTCGCCGTCAGCCTGACGCTGCCCTTCGTCAGGGAGTTCTTCGCGCTCCGGCCGGGCGACGTGGCCAGGGATCTGACGGCCGTCGGCATCGCCGTCGCGGCGGCCGCGGCGATCAGTATCGCGGTCAGGCTCGCCGGTACCCTTAGAACATGACCGACCCGCAGATTGTGCTCACCGAGCGCGTCCAGCAGGCGCTGGCGCACGCGTTCGGCCCCGAGCACGCCGACGCAGACCCGCTGATCCGGCCCTCCCAGTTCGCCGACTTCCAGGCGAACGTCGCGATGAGCCTGGCCAAGCGGCTGCGACGGGCGCCGCGGGAGGTCGCGGAGGCGATCGAGGGCGCGCTGTCCGACTTCCCCGGCACGGTCGAGGTCAGCGGCCCCGGCTTCCTCAACATCACGCTCGACGACTCGTGGATCGAGTCCGAGGCCCGGCGGATGCTCGCCGACCCCCGGCTCGGCGTCGGCTCGACCGCCCCCTCGCAGACCGTGGTGATCGACTACTCCGCGCCCAACGCGGCCAAGGAGATGCACGTCGGCCACCTGCGCACGACGATCGTCGGTGACTCCCTGGCCCGCCTGCACGAGCATCTCGGCAACACCGTGATCAGGCAGAACCACCTGGGCGACTGGGGCACCCCGTTCGGCATGCTCATCGAGCACCTGCTCGACATCGGCGAGGGGGCCGCCGTCGAGCAGCTCGAAGCCGGCATGGGCACGGAGTTCTACCAGGCGGCGCGGGTCAAGTTCGAAAACGACGAGGGCTTCAAGCAGCGGGCCCGGGTGCGGGTGACCACGCTGCAGTCCGGCGACCCCGACACGATGCGGCTCTGGCACGTGTTCATGGACGCCACCGTCCGCTACTTCAACAAGATCTACGAGCTGCTCGGCGTCACGCTGACCGACGCCGACATCGCCGGCGAGAGCATGTACAACCCCATGCTCCAGAAGACGTGCGACGACCTGGAGGCCTCGGGGACGGCGGTCGTCAGCGACGGCGCGCTCTGCGTGTTCCCGCCCGGCTTCACCGGCTCCGACGACAAGCCCCTGCCGCTCATCGTCAGGAAGAGCGACGGGGGCTACGGCTACGCCTCCACCGACATGGCGGCCATCCGCTACCGCGTCCACGACCTCAAGGCCGACCGCATCCTCTACGTCGTGGGCTCCGACCAGGCGCTGCATTTCCGCATGGTGTTCGCGGCGGCGCGGGTGGCGGGCTGGCTGCCCGACACGGTCTCGGCCGAGCACGTCCAGATCGGCATGATGCTCGGCAAGGACGGCCGCCGGTTCAAGACCCGTTCCGGCGAGTCCATCAAGCTGGTGGACCTGCTGCAGGAGGCCGTCGACCGGGCCACGGCGGCGATCTCCGACCGGGGCTACGACGAGGCCACCAAGAGCGAGATCGCGCGGGCCGTCGGCATGGGCGCAGTGAAATACGCCGACCTGTCGGTCAGCCACGACAGCGAATACGTCTTCGACTTCGACCGCATGCTCGCCTTCACCGGCAACACCGGCCCCTACATGCAGTACGCCACGGCCCGGATCCGCTCCATCTTCCGCCGGGCCGGCATCGAGACGTCCGACGCGAAGGGCCCGATTCTGCTGGGCGATCCCGCCGAGCGTGCCCTGGCTCTCCACCTGCTCGGCTTCGGCTCGCTCGTCGAGCAGGTGGCCGAGCAGTCCGAGCCCCACCGGCTGTGCGCCTTCCTCTACGAGACGGCCAGCCTCCTGAGCACGTTCTACGAGCAGTGCCCGGTGCTGCGGCCGGACGTCCCGCCGGAGACGCGCGTCTCCCGCCTCGCCCTGTGCGCGCTGACCACGGCCGTGCTGGAAACCGGGCTCGACCTTCTGGGCGTCCCTGTCCCCGAGCGCATGTAACAGGCAGTTGACGCAAAGCTCCCGTTCCGTCGTGGGCGCGCCTTCACCTCGTTGGCGCGCCCCAGCGGCTAGGCTTTACGCGGTCATGAACTGAGGCCGAAATGGGGGAGTTCTCTGCCTTGAGCACGGACCTGACTGCGAGCCCCCAGGCAGCGACGGAGGTGCATCGCTACGCGGAGGCGTTGCTCACGCACCTCGCCGCCAACGGCTCCGCACCTCCCGCCGCCCCGGGCTTCCGCGACGTCCCCGGCTACTGGCTGCCACCTGCCGTCGAGGCGCTGGTCGCCATCCTCGCCGGCGATGACCCCCTTGAGCCGCTGAGCAGGGCGGCCGGGCGCGACCAGCAACAGACCGCGCTCTTCCTCTGCCTGGCCCTAGCCGTGTCCGGGCAGGGCAGCCGCATCCACGCCTCATGGCTCGGCACCGCCTTCGGCGAGTTGTCCCTCGACCGGCCGGTCACCCACGGACAACGCTCGCTCTGGCTGGCCGCTGCCAGAGGCGCCTACGGCCCCGCCGGCAAGATCTTCGTCCTGCGCAAGCTCGACGTGCTGGCCGTGCAGGAACACGCCGACCCGAAGCAGTGGGTGCAGGCGCTGGTCCCCGACGAGCCGTCGGTCGTGGTGCCGCCGTCCCTCGTCGACTTCCCCGAAATGGCCGAACTCCCCGAACTGGCCAGGCCCGCGATGGCCGCCGCCCGCCTGGCGCGGTTGCGCGGCCGGGTCGCCGAGATCACCTCGGCCCGCCAGTCCGACCACGACTCCTCCGCTCCGCTCGACAACAGCACCGGCAGCCCCGCCACGTCGTGGGCCGAGGACGAACCACTCGCCGTGCTGCGCTCACTGATCGGCCAGAGCGGACCGGCCGGCCCGATGGCCTCGCTCAGCTCACACCTGCTCGACGACCTGCGCCCCGGCGCCGACCCGCACCTGGCGGCGATCGCCCTGCACGTGGCAGCGCCCATCCTGCGGGGAGTCTGCGAGGAACTGGAGGCCGACAGCCGCCTGGAGCCGCCGGAGACGCTGACGGTTCCGCTGCTCGGCCACCGCATCCACCTGCGTCCCGAGGGTCCCGACCAGCAATCGATGGCCGCCGCCGAGGACGCCATCGTCGCCGACGGAGTCGTTCCCCGCGGCCGGCCGTGGGCCGCCATGGTGCTGATCGTCGCCGGCGTCACCTGTCTCATCGGCGCCGCCTTCCTCAACAACCTGCTCGTCGCGGCCGCCGTGGCGATGATCGGCTTGGCCGGCTGGCAACTCTGGCTGCGCCGCAAACTCGTCGAAGCCGACGCCCGCTTCGTGACGGCCCAGGTGAGCGAGCTGAAAGAGCTGGCCGAGGGGGCGGTGTGGGCTCTGCACGCCTACGCCCGAGAAGCCGACGTACGCGCCACGCAGGCCGCCGACGACGCCGTGGAACTGACCCGGTTGATCCGCCGCGGCCCACGCGCGGGCTGACCCTCCTGTCCCCGCACAGGCGCGTACAACGGCACCACCGCCATGCCAGGCTTGCAGGCTGACCCGTCCAGAATGGCGTCAGGGTCGGCACCTGTCGGTCGCGCCCACGGCGGCCCGCGCAGTCAACTGCGGAACCTACCGGCTCACCCGCCCGCGGTGGACTTCGTACCCCGCACCGGCTTACCCACCAGCAGCGGGCTCCAGAACCCGACCCCGCCTGGATCTGAAATACGGAATCCCTGTCCGCAGTGGAATCAACGGCTTCCCCGACCCGGGTATCCACCGGGTTCGTACTGGGGACTCTCTGCCCGCACGTGGGTCATGGCCCGCACACGTGGGGCGTTCACCGGCTCGCTGTCGCGGCCTGACCTGCTGGGCTGGAGGGGCGAACACACCGCCGCAGCCCGTTCCCGGAGTGACCCGGCCGCCGTCCCGTCGCGCCCGCGCGCGACAAGAGGCTCTGGTCCCGTCAGGAGACCCGCGGCCCGCATCACAGCGGGTCTCCTACGAAACCTCGATCTCCACGTGTGCCGGTGCGAGCAGGAAGACGCGGTCGGCGATGCGCTCGATCCTTCCCTCACACCCGAAGGCCAGCCCTGCGGCGAAGTCGACCATCCTTGTCGCCTCAGGCATGGGCATGCCCGTGACGTCCATGATGACCGTCTGCCCGTCACGGAAGTGCTGGCCGATCATCGGCGCGTCGTTGTACTTGAGCGGCTGGACCATCACGATGCGTGACGAGTCGACGTTCGCGCGCCACCGCCTGGCGGCACGCTCCGTAGCGGGCACGTATTCGTCCTCGTAGTGCCCGTCGTCGTCGTAGCCCTCGTCGTATTGGTCGATTCCGCCCAGGCCAAGGTAGCTCACCACCTTGCGCACTGCCCCCATCGGCTTGTCCTTTCCTCAGGAACTCACCGTAATCGGCACGTCCCTACACATTGGACGGTAACCGACGATTCCGCATTCGCCACGCGACACGCCCAGGACTAATTCCATTTTGTACGGCTTGCAGCCCGGTTGCAGCTGGATATCCGACCCCTGGATAGCATCGAGCACATGCGCCTCTTCACTGTGGACGCCTTCACGGACACAGCTTTCAAGGGTAATCCCGCAGCGGTCTGCCTGCTGGACTCTCCGGTTACTGACCGATGGATGCAGAGCGTAGCCGCCGAGATGAACCTCTCCGAGACCGCGTTCCTGCTCGGAGATTCTCTGCGCTGGTTCACGCCCGCGGTCGAGGTCACACTCTGTGGCCACGCCACCCTCGCGACCGCTCACGTCCTGTATTCGACCGGGGCGGCGAGCGGCCGGGTCGAATTCACGACGGCCAGCGGCACGCTTACCGTGAATCGCAGCTCCGACGCCATGATCACCATGGATTTCCCGGCGAAGGAGGTGACCCCCTCCGGCGTTCCCGCCGCCCTCGAGAAAGCGCTCGGGGCGACCCCGGTTCAGGTCGGAAAAAGCCACCTCGACCTGCTCGTCGAGCTCGACTCAGAGGAATCGGTACGGTCGCTGACCCCCGATATTCCAGCCCTGGCCGCCGTCGACGCGAGAGGCGTGATCGTCACCGCACGGGGCACGGAGACCGACTTCGTCTCCCGCTTCTTCGCCCCCAATGTCGGCGTCCCGGAGGACCCGGTGACGGGCTCGGCCCACTGCGCGCTCTCTCCGTACTGGTCGTCCCGCCTCGGCCGCCCGTCCTTGGTGGGAGCCCAGGTGTCGGCCAGAGGGGGCCTCGTCCACGTGACCCACGACGGTGACCGCGTCCATCTGGCCGGCCGGGCCGTCACGGTGTTCTCCGGCACCCTGCACCTCTGAAGGCCGCATCCCCCGAGGTGCGAACGGAAGCGGCCAGGCGGTGACTGTGCTCGCGGCGGTTCGAGACGCTGCGGCGGATGAACAGTCACCATCGCTGCGAGACAACGTGAAGCGGCGATCAGAGGTCAGGGCGCCAGCCTCGCTCGACCGACCGACGGCACTGGTCGGGGTCGTCGCCCGCGCTGGTGAACAGGGCGGTCAGCAGCGGCACACCATGGTCCAGCGACTGACGGGGCAGAGGACCGGTGACGACGAGCGATGCCAGTCCATGGCCGACGGTCCAGCTCTGCGTGGCCAGTTCCAGCGGGTCGACGTCGTCGCGGAAGCGGCCGACGTCAGTCGCCCGTTCGACGGCCCGTACGAGACAGTGCAGCGTGTCATCCGCGGCCGTGGCGTCCTCCAGTTCGAACCCGGCGTCGAACATGACCTGGTAGAGATCCGGACTGGCCAGGGCGTTGGACAGGTACGCGGCGCCGAGGGCGGCCAGGTCCCGCACCGGATCCTTCGATGGCGCGACCGCGGCGAGATGGGCGGCGAGGCGGGTGAAGCCTTCCTGTCGCATCGCTGTCCACAGACCGTCCATGCCGTCGAAGTAGGTGTAGACGGCCATGGTCGACACCCCGGTGCCGGCCACCAGCGAGCGGAGCGTGACCGGCTGCCGGGCGGCGAGCATCTGTGCGGCTCGGTCGATCAGCAGGGAGCGGACCGCCGGGTCCTTCGTCCTCACCATGGCACCACAATACATAGCTTTGCTATGTTCTCGACAGGCACCGAACGGGCTGTGCCGATGAGCAAGCAAGGAGCGGACATGACCGTGACCCTGGTCAACCCCGACGGGCTGCCGAAACCCGACGTCTACCGCCAGCTGTCGATCGCCACCGGATCGAAACTGGCGTTCCTGGCCGGCCAGGTGGCTCGCGATGCCGAGGGCCGGCCGGTCGGTGAGGGGGATCTGGCCGCTCAGGTCGAGCAGGCCTACCTCAACATCGGCACCGCCCTCGCCGGAATCGGCGGATCCTTCGATGACGTGGCCAAACTGACCATCTACGTCGTCGACTGGACACCCGACAAGATGCCGCTGCTGGGAGAGGGCGTCGCTCGGGCGGCGGCCAGGCTGGGGGTCGACCCGGTCAAGCCGATCACCTTGCTGGGCGTTGCGGCGCTGGGCGAACCCGACCTGCTGGTAGAAGTCGAGGCCACCGCCGTCATCGACTGAGCCGCGACACCCCGCACCCGGCTCTCGACAAGCGTGGGACTCGAGACCGTTGAGATGTCCGCACATGTCAACAGAGACAGCGGGCGGAGTCACCAACGTCGAGCCTGCCACTTGGTCCTGGCCGTACCGCGGCGGAAACTCAGTTCACCGCGCGGCGGGCGAGAAGGTACGCCTGCGGGAAGCCCCGCCTGGGATCCTCCTCCGGAGAGATCACCAACCGGGCCACCTCCGTGAGCCCGGCGCTGAGGAGCAGTCCGGCGATGTGGTCGGGCGAATATCTGTAGGCGAGTGACACGAGGTGGTCGAACGATTCGGCCACCTCGGTGGCGTCGTCGTGCGCCTGGAAGCCGAGCAGCAGGTGGCCTCCGGGCGCGAGCACGCGGTGAAACTCCGCGAACGCCTCGGGAAGCCGTTCGGGCGGGGTGTGGATGATGGAGTAGTTGGCGAGCACCCCGGCCAGAGCAGCGTCATCGACCTTGAGAGCTTCCATCGCTCCAACCTCGAAGCGCAGTTCCGGATGCCGGCTCCGAGCGAGCACGATCATTTCCGGCGAAAGGTCAACCCCGAACACGCTCAGGCCGAGTGCATGCAGATGCGCGGTGACATGGCCGGGGCCGCATCCCACGTCAGCCACCGAACCTCCGCCGCGGGTCCGGATCAGCTCGACGAAGACGGGGATCATCGCGTGGTTGAGCGGCTCAGCATGGTACCGCTCAGGGATGTCCTCGGCGTAGCGAGCGGCGACGGCATCGTACGCCTCTCGGGTTGCGGCAATAGGGTCCGGCTCTGTCATGGACAGCCATGCTAGAGCCTGGCGCGGGCGTGACGCTTCCCCCTCGACGACGCGCACCCCGTTCGGTGGCACACTGCCCGAATGAAGGTCAGAGTCGCAGTCGAGCAGGACTTCACCGGTTGACCGGCTCGGCTTCACGCCTGCGGAGGCCACCAGCCCGGGGCCGGAAGGCGGCTCCCGGCAGATCTACCGCCTCGCCGTCCCCCACCAGCCCTTCGAACTTTCCTCATAGCCCCAACCGCTTTCCCCGCAATCTCTGTACGTCACGGAAACTGCAGGCGCAACAAAAAAGGGGCTCCACGCCTCAAGCGTGGAGCCCCTACAAAAAATTGTCCGGCGGCGACCTACTCTCCCACACCCTCCCGAGTGCAGTACCATCGGCGCAGAGAAGCTTAACTTCCGGGTTCGGAATGTAACCGGGTGTTTCCTTCCCGCCATAACCGCCGTAACCCCATGAAACCGCCAAGCGTAACCGCTTGCTGTCTCAGAATTGCCTAGTGGACGCGAGCAACACCACAAAAAAAAGTGTGCTTTGTGGTCAAGTCCTCGGCCTATTAGTACCGGTCAGCTCCACACGTTACCATGCTTCCACACCCGGCCTATCAACCCGGTCGTCTACCGGGAGCCTTAACCCCTCACAGGGTGGGAGACCTCA
>NZ_SMJZ01000179.1 GCF_004348345.1 Nonomuraea longispora | reverse complement strand
GGGAGAGGGCGACGGCCTCGGGGGTGGGCTCCTCGCCGATGAGCTGGGTGCCGACGGGGCTGTCCAGGGTGCCGAACGCCAGGGGGACGTCGAGGCTGTGGCAGGCGCCCAGGGTGCCGCCGAGGACCGGGGCAACCCAGCACAGTTCGAACAGGTACGACGTGCCGCCGGCTGCGGCGTTGGCCTCGGCCAGCTGCTGTGACGGCATGCGGAAGAGGGCGTCGGAGTACACCGTTTCCACCAGCTCCTCCGGGCCTGCCTGCGGGAACGCGGCACGGTAGGCCCGCGCGCCGTCCGGCTGCGGGGCGTGCAGTTCCAGGGCTGCGTCGGCGTCCTCCTCGGTGAAGGTGCCGTACCGTCCGCTCATGACGCTGAAGTACCGGAACTCGTCGCGGGTGTGGCCGACGAGCAGCTCGGTCCCGCTCGCGCGCGCGCCGGTCAGCGCGGGCCAGGGCGTTTCCGGGAGGACCTCGCCGTCGACGACGGGGCACAGCGCGGTGCCGGTCTCCGTGAGGCGTCCCCAGCTCTCCCGGTGCGCGTGGAGGCCGGCGTTGAAGGAGGTGAGCTCGGCGGCCAGGTGCCATGGGTCGATGTCGCGCAGGGCCTCGGCGGTGGGGGCCGCCGCGCCGAGCCGGTCCGCGAACGCGGCGGTGACCTGCCGTGCCAGCGCGGGGGTGCTGTGCAGCCCCGGCACCGAGTGGGCGATGGCCCGCCGGAACAGGCCGCGCGCCGGCTTCATCGTCAGCAGGGCGGCGACCGACCCCGCCCCGGCAGACACCCCGGCCACGGTGACCTGGCCGGGGTCGCCTCCGAAGGCGGCGATGTTGCGCTGCACCCACTCCAGCGCCGCGATCTGGTCGAGGAAACCGCGGTTGGGCGGCGCGTCGTCGAGGAACGCGAATCCCTCCGCGCCGACGCGGCAGTTGACGGTCACCACGACGAGTCCCGCCTCGGCCAGCGCCGCCGGGTCGAACATCGGGTCGCTCGACGCCGCCGCGACGTACCCGCCCACGGGGATCCACACCAGCACCGGCAGTCCCGCCGCACCCGGGTCAGGAGTGCCGACGTTGAGCGTCAGCCAGTCGGTGCCCTGCGGCGGGCCCGTGTCGACCGGCAGGGACAGCGGCACCACGGGGCCGAACTCGACCGCCTGCCGTGTCCCCTCCCAGCGGTGCGGCGGCGCGGGCGCGGCGAAGCGGAGCGCTCCGACCGGGGGCTGGGCGTAGGGGATGCCGCGGAACACCGCGTGCCCCTGCCGCCGGCGCCCCTGCACCACGCCTTCCGTGGTCCATGCCTTTGGTTGTTCGGACATGACGATTCCTTCCCTCGAGTGGACCCCAGGATTATGGGTCAGGTGTATTATGTCAATCGTATTGGAACAGTCCCGGGGTACGAGGAGGGGCCGGCGATGCCGAAACAGGTGGATCACCGCGGACGCCGCGAAGCGATCGCCCGCGCACTGTGGCGGGTGGTGGAGCAGCGCGGCGTCACACAACTGACGATGCGCGTGGTCGCGCAGGAGGCGGGCATGTCACTCGGGCAGCTGCAGCACTACTTCGCCTCCCGGACCGCCATGCTCTCCTTCGCCATGGACTTCGCCTCCGAGCAGACCTCGCTGCGCGTGGAGCGGGGCCTGCGCGAGCTCGGTGACCGCCCGCACCCCCGTGACGTGCTGCGACTGACGCTCGCGGAAATGCTCCCCCTGCATGCCGACGCCCGCGCGACCAGCCGGATGAGCGCCGCCTACGTCCTGGAGGCGCTGCACGACGAGGCCGTGCACGAGCAGGCGCGCCGCGGCCTCGTCCAAGGGCGGGCCCTCGTCGAACAGGTGGTCCGCCAGGCGATCGCCGACGGGCACATCGACTCCCGCCGCGACCCGTCCACCGAGAGCAACCTGCTCCTCGCCCTCACCGGCTTCACCCCCCTGATCGAACTCGACGTGATCGAGCCCCAGGACGCGCTCGCCGCGATCGACGTGCATCTGGACCGGCTGTTCAGGAGTACGTGACCTGCCCCCGGACGAGCAATAGTCAAGACCTGTGGATCATGAGTTCCTAGGCGGCTGTGGGGACGGGTGATCCTGTTGGGCGTTCGACGAGCTTGCCGTCGATGAAGGTCGCCCCGGCGCGGACCAGGGCGACCAGGTGGGCGCCGTTGACCGCGCGCCAGCGCCGCTGGGCGGATTCGATCAGCTTGAAGGCCATGGCCAGGCCGGCGGCACGGGAGCCGGGGCCCTTGGTGGCCTTGGTGCGGTGCCGGACGGTGGCGAACGTCGACTCGATCGGGTTGGTGGTGCGCAGACGCCGCCAGTGCTCGGCCGGGTAGTCGTAGAAGGCCAGCAGTTCCTCGACGTCGTCGGTGATCTTGGCGGCGGCCTTGGGGAACTCGGCGCCGTAGGCGGCCTCGAAGGCGGCGACCGCGGCCAGCGCGTGGTCCTTGCTCTCGGCGTTCCTGATCTCGGCCAGGGCCTTCTTCGCGCCCGGGTGGGCGGACTTCGGGAGTGCCCCGAGCACGTTGGCGATTTTGTGAAACCAGCACCTTTGTGCTCTGGCCTGCGGGAACACCTCGGCCAGTGCGGACCAGAAGCCGAGCGCACCGTCCCCGATGGCGAGCACCGGGGCGCGCATGCCGCGCCGGGCGCAGTCGCGCAGCAGGTCGGCCCACCACTCGGTGGATTCGCGGTAGCCGTCGGTGAGCGCGACGAGTTCCTTGCGGCCGTCGGCGCGCACCCCGATCAGCACCAGCAGGCAGAGTTTGTGCTCCTCCAGGCGGATGTTGACGTGGATGCCGTCAGCTCACAGATAGGCGTAGTCGACGCCGGACAGGTCGCGTGTGGCGAACGCTTGCTGCTCGGCCTTCCACTGCTCGGTGAGCTTGGTGATGACGGGTGCGGACAGTCCGTGGCCGGTGCCGAGGAACTGGCCCAGCGCCGGGACGAAGTCGCCGGTGGACAGGCCGTGCAGGTAGAGCAGCGGCAGCACCTCACCGACGCTGGGAGTCTTACGGGCCCGGGCCGGCAGGATCGCCGAGGAGAACCGCCGCCGCTCGCCGGTGGCCTCGTCGATGCGCTTGTCGTTGACCCGCGGCGCGACCACCTCGATCGCGCCGGCCGCGGTGAGGATCTCTCGCGGCCGGTGCGACCCGTTACGCACCACCAGACGGCGACCCGCCTCGTCACGCTCATCGACGAAGGCGGCGACGTAGGCGTCCACCTCGGCCTGCAACGCGGCGGCCAGCATCTTACGGGCGCCCTCCCGGACGATCTTATCGATCAACGAAGACAAGGCAGCGGACGTGGGGTTGCTATCGTCAGCGGGTAGCTCGGGCACTACGGTAAGCGGCACGGGGGTGCCTTCCCGACCGACGTTGGCGCGTCGGCCTTATCTCGAAACCTTCAACGGATGATCCGGGAAGGTACCCCCCTTCCCGGCAGATCCACAGGTTTCGATCATTGCTCGTCGCCCCGATATTGCGGCCAGTTGGCTCATTTCGGTGCAGGCGGTGGTGAGCCGGGCCCGAAGATCTTGATGCCCGGTCTTGAGGTTGTCGGGCGCCCGGGCTATAGCGGACAGGCAGTGGCGACCACCGGCAGCGCTCATGCGGTTGACCGCGGCGGGCACCGCGGCGCCGGCCATGAGGAACGTCCCGGCGGTGCCAGGCCCGCGTGCGCCAGTGCCAGCGCCGATCCGGCCGCGCGTGATCTCTCTGTTCAGCACCCGGTAGCGGACGGTGGCGTAGCCGAACATGGCGATTGCCGTACGTGCGCCTGCGGCCAGCGCGTAGGCCTGGTGACGTGAGCCACATTTCGCCGCCCCCAGGCCGAAGGCACCTGAATGATATGCGGTGAGTGACAGGGGTAGGCCGATAGGCGACGCAGGGGAACTGCGAGGCGCAGGCCCTGGGACAAAAGGGGGACGACGGTGCAAAACTGCGGGTCTGAATGAGAGCGGTCGTCTTCGCGCACGCACACTCGGTCACGGTGCAGAACGTCTCCGACGCGGTGATCGAGGAGCCCGGCGACGTCGTCATCCGCGTCACTTCCAGCGCCATCTGCGGGACCGACCTGCACATGTACGATGGGCGTACGGGAGCCACGCCCGGCTTGGTGCTGGGGCACGAGCCGCTGGGAGTGGTCGAGCAGGCCGGTCGAGCGGTCGAGATGGTCAAGCCCGGTGACCGAGTGGTGATCCCGACGCACGTGTACTGCGGGGTGTGCGTCAACTGCGCGCGCGGATTGTCCGCGGCGTGCCTTCGGGTGCGTCCAGGAGGGTTCGGCGCGGCCTACGGCTACGCCGGCATGGGGCCGTACCGCGGAGCGCAGGCGGAGCTGCTGCGGGTGCCATTCGCCGACGCCAACTGCGTCAAGGTGCCGGGACAGCCGGGCGACGGGATGGAAGACGATCTCGTATTGCTGGCTGACGCGTTCGTCACCGGCTGGCACGCCACCGAACTGGCTCAGCTGAGGGCGGGCATGACGGTCGCGGTGTTCGGCGCCGGGACGATCGGCCTGCTGGCCGCGTACAGCGCCCTGCTCAAGGGCGCCGCCGAGGTCTACGTCGTCGACGCGGTGCGGGAGCGGCTGGACAAGGCCGCAGAGATCGGGGCCGTACCCGTGGACTACCGGCGAGGGGACCCGGTCGATCAGATCCGCGAACTCCGCATGGATCGAGGTCTCGCGCCCGGTGAGGAGGCGATGCGCGGAGTCGACGCGGGCATCGACGCGGTCGGTTTCCAGGCCTACGGCCGCCAGGAGCGCGGCGTGGAGAACCCCCGGCAGGTCGTCGATGATCTCGCCCGGCTGGTCAACCCCACCGGTCATCTGGCCGTCATCGGCGTCTACCCCGAGCAGGACCTGAACCCGGCACCCGAGGGACACGCCGACGGCCGGTTGACGGTGCCATGGGGGACATTCTTCTCCAAGGGCATCTCTGTGAGGTTCGGCCGGACGCATGACCGGCGTTACACGGTGTTGCTGCGCGATATGGTGCTGTCCGGACGAGCCCGTCCCGGTGTGGTGGTCACCCACCACGGCCGGCTCGACGACGCTCCCGGGTTGTATCGGGCGTTCGACCAGCGCGCCGACGGAGTCGTCAAGGCGGTTCTCCGGCCGTGACCGAGCCCGGGCCTGCCGATGCGTTGACGGGCACCGCGCCGACCACTGGGACATCAGCTCAGCGGGTTACCTCGATGTTAGCCATCATGCCGCGGTCCAGCGATTCCATGTTTGTCCCGGTTTACGTGATCCACCAGGAGATCAACGCCTCCGTCGAGTTGAAGACGGCATGGGCTGTGGTGCGTTCCGGCGTGGAGCCCGTGGTCGTCAACCTCCCGAAGCTCGATCCCTACATCGAGCATGCTGCGATCGAACAGGCCAGCGTGCGGTAGAAATCCGTTCTGAGGCGCGCCCCGAACTCACCTGTCGCTCGGGGCGCCGCCTGGCCGCCTGCCGATGAGCGCGGCGGCCAGGCAGGCGACGGCGCCAAGAGCCAGCGCATATCGTGGACTGGCCATGTCGGAAAGTGCGCCGATGATCGGGGATCCGATGGGCGTGCTGCCGACGAGCGCCATGGACCAGAGCGCGGTGACCCGGCCGCGGAAGGCAGGATCGGATTCGAGCTGGACGGTGGCGTTGCCTGTGGTGAGGAACAGGATGCTCGCCGCGCCCACCAGCACACAAGCCGCCACCGCGAACGGCAAAGTGGGAGCCGCTGCGACGAGTCCGACAGCGATCGCGTAGCAGAAGGCGATCTTGGCGAGCCGTTGCACGCCCATGCGGGATGACCAGACGGCGACCAGGCCCCCTGCGACCGCCCCGGCGCCCAGAGCGCCGATCAACCAGCTGTAGGCCGTCTCCGAGTGAAATATCGCACGGGCCAGGAGCGGCAAGCTCACCTCGAACTCGAAGGTGAAGGTGCCGACGAACGCCATCATGATCAGCGGACGGCTGATCGCGGGCACGGCAGCGGCGTAGCGCAGACCGGCGCGCAGTTGGCCGCGAGCGCGGGACAACGTCGGGACCGGGTACAGTCTGCCCGCGTCAAGGAGAAGCAGAGAGGCGATGACGCCGACGAAGCTGGCCGCGTTCACCACGAAGCACCAGCCGATACCGACAGTGCTAACCAGGCCCGCGGCGATCGTGGGCCCGATGACCCGGGCGACATTGACCGAGATGCTATTCAGCGTGACCGCGTTGCGAATCAGGGAGTGACCGACTACTTCCTGGACGAACGCCTGCCGCGCCGGATTGTCGATGGCGCTCAGGGTTCCGAACGCCACGGCCAGGACCACCACCTGCCACAGCCGGATTTCTCCTGATAGGACGCTAACACCGAGGATGGCGGAGACGAGGCCGAGCCCCGCCTGGGTGGCGACCAGCAGGTGGCGTTTGTCGCAGCGGTCGATGAGCAGCCCCGCGTACGGTGACAGCAACAGGATCGGCCCATACCGGGCGGCGGTGATCAGTCCCAGGACGGTGCCGGAGTCACTCAGACGCAGGATGAGCAGTGCTTGGGCGACAGTCTCCACCCAAGTGCCGATAAGGCTGAGCGACTGCCCGGACACGTAACGGCGGAAGTTCGGCACCTTGAATGAGGCCAGCATCTCCTGGTGGTGCTTTCGGGGTTGCGCCGGCTCGGGTGCTGGCGGCTCGGCGACGTTGGCGGGCATAGCGTCTCCCCTCTTCAAGAACCTCGCCCCGTAGATACTCTCCCTGCAGAGGTCCAGGGAACACATTTGCCATGGTGCCCTTTCGTCGGACTAGCCACTTATGTCCGATTTTATGTATAAATGGCATTCATAGCAGCCAGCCGGTTATGGAATCTTGAACCGCCTCAACGTTTCGCATATCTCCCCGTGGGGGTATTTAGCACCCACGCCATGCATTTTTATGCGCATGCCTTAGTTGTCGCAATCCGTCATTTTTTGGCTAATTGGGGGGAGTTGATGGTCCGTACTGCGGTTTCGGACAGGGCCCTTGGGGGGGTGTCCTCCCCACACAGGGGTGTTCGGATCGTGCCCCTGCTAGGGCCGGCTTTCGTCGCGGCGATCGCGTACGTGGATCCCGGCAACGTCGCCACGAATCTGACTGCGGGCGCGACCCTCGGCTACACGCTGGTGTGGGTGGTAGTGGCGGCCAGCGTGGTGGCGATCCTTGTGCAGTTTCAGGCGGCCAAGCTCGGCATGGCCACCGGTATGAGCCTGCCGCAGCTGTGCCGAAAAAGGTTCGGCAGATTGGGCAACGTCCTGCTGTGGCTACAAGCGGAGGTCGTCGTGCTGGCCACCGACTTGGCCGAGTTCGTAGGCGCCGCGATTGGCCTGCAACTGCTGTTCGGCATGCCGGTCGAGGTGTCGGCGGGGGTGACCGCCGTGATTTCCCTGCTGCTGCTCGAACTGCGGCGCCATGGGCGGACCCGCCCCTTCGAGCTAGCGAGCGCGGCGACCCTGCTGGTAGTCGGCGCGGGCGTCGGCTACGACATCGTCTTCGTGGGGCACCAGTCCGCCAGCGGCCTGGCCGCCGGAATGATCCCGAACCTAGGCGGCGACGGGGCCTTGCTCCTGGCCATGGGCATCGTCGGAGCCACGGTCATGCCGCATGCCGTCTACCTGCACTCGGCACTTGTTCAGGGGCGCGGCATCTCCGCCCAGACCGCCACACGCCAACCGGGGCTGGTCCGCCGGATTCTACGGCTGGACTGCTCGCTTGCACTCGGCCTGGCTACAGCGATCAATGTCTCGTTGATCGCTCTGGGAGCCGGGCTCGCCGCGGCGACCGGCGGTGCTTGGACCGGCGACCTGCTGCTCGCGCACGGCGAACTCGCCACACGCATTGGCGGGGCCGCCGCCCTGGCGTTCGCCATCGCGCTGCTGTCGTCAGGGGTGTCATCGGCCGGGATCGGCACGCTGGCCGGCGACGTCGTGATGCAGGGTTTCCTGGGTTGGCGGATGCCCATACACGTGCGGCGGATCATCACCATGGCTCCTGCGGTGCTGGCATTGGTGATCGGCGTGCCCTTGACCGGCCTGCTCATTCTCAGTCAGGTGATCATCTCACTCGGCGTGCCCGTCGCGCTGTTCTTGTTGGTGCACTTCTGCCGGGATCGCAGACTTATGGGGTCGTTGGCCAACGCCCCGCTCACCACCGCGATCGCGGCTGGCGCCGCAGCGGTGATCACCTTTCTGGCCTTCTCCCTGCCACTCACCCTGCTGTTGTGAGGGCGTTGAGCCGTTGTGACGCGATCCCACCACGGAGGTGACCCATGCCAGCGCCGAGCCCCCACGACAATAGACCCGACCTCGGCGGTACCGCCTGCGCTCGTGAGCAGGAGCACAGCGACGCTGGTCCGGTGAGCGTTCCGCTTTCGATCTCACGGACTCGGATCAAGCTGGTTGCCATAGCTCTGCTGACTGTGGCGGCACCCGCTTTCGAAGCCACCGTGTGGCTCACCTTGGCCCTGACGCTCATGTGCTTCGCCATTCCGCTGGCCGTGGCAGTCCTGGGCGGCGCGGACCTCGTTCGCGAACTCTTCCTGCTGCCGCGACGGCCAATCCCATCCGCAACCAGAAAGGACAATCACCAATGACCCAGCCCATGGAACAACGCATCCCACATCCACAGCGCGACGGCAAAGGCGGCCTCGACACCGGGCCCCGTAACGTCGAGCTGGACCTGCAGAACCCGGACATGCTCACGCCGCCGGAGACCGACCACGGCACCGTTCCCAACCTGAAGTTCTCCTTCGCCATGGCGCACACCCGCATCGAGGAAGGCGGCTGGACACGCGAGGTCACCCAGCGGGAGCTGCCGATCGCCACCACACTGGCGGGAGTTGACATGAAGCTCAACCCCGGTGCCTACCGCGAGCTGCACTGGCACCAAGAGGCCGAGTGGGCGTACGTCCTGGAAGGAAGCTGCCGTATCGGCGCCGTCGATCAGGAGGGCCGCAACTTCCTCGACGACGTCCAGAAGGGTGACCTGTGGTTCTTCCCCAAGGGAGTGCCGCACTACATCCAGGCACTGGAGGAGGGTGTGGAGTTCCTGCTGGTCTTCGACGACGGCAACTTCTCTGAGAACAACACCTTCATGGTCAGCGACTGGTTCGCGCATACTCCCAAGAGCGTTCTTGGCAAGAACTTCGGCTGGACGCCGGAGCAGATGGCCAACATGCCAGAGAAGGACAAGTACATTTTCGCGGGTCAGGTGCCGCCTCCTCTGGACTCGGACCGGATCGTCAGCCCTACCGGCGACGTACCCAGAACCTTCAAACACCGGATGCTGGCCCAACCAGCGGAGCGGTTCCCCGGCGGGACCGTCCGCGTCGTCGACTCCACGACCTTCACAGCGGCCACCACCATCTCCGCCGCGCTCGTGGAGATCGAGCCCGGCGGCCTACGCGAGCTGCATTGGCACCCGACCGACGACGAGTGGCAGTACTACATCTCCGGTTCCGGCCGGATGGGGGTGTTCGCCAGTTCGGGGCTGGCCCGCACATTCGACTTCCGGGCGGGCGACGTCGGTTATGTGCCGTTCGCCTACGGACACTACGTCGAGAACCTGGGCAAGGAGCCACTGGTCTTCCTCGAGATGTTCCGCAACCCTCGCTTCGAGGACATCTCCGCCACCCAGTGGATGGCCAACCTGCCGCCCCAGGTCAGCGCGGACACCATTAACATGCCCCGTTCCATGATCGAGGCACTCCCGAGGGACAAGCGCCCCGTCGTGGCTTGAGCGGGCACACGACGTCACGGCCCGGCCCGGCCGGCGTGCTCGCCCTGGGCCGGGCCACGACCTTCGACCTTCAAAACCTGCGGCGGGCCGCTTCGCCGGGGGCGGATTATGGTCGTGGTGGGTGCACGTGCATGGGGACTCGCGCCATGATGACATCTTCACGGCCCCCGAGGATCGGCGGCACGAACGAGGTCCAGGTGGTTGTGCAGGAGGTCGTACCGTAGACGGTCGGGCAGCACGATGGGGATTAGCACGACGAGTTGCTCATCGTGGCGCCGCGCGAGCTCGTCGATGTAGTTCACAATGGGACGTGCTACCGAGGCGTAGTCGGTCTCCAGCACGCGTAATGGCACACTGGGGTTCCACCGAGCTCATTGCTCCCGGAGCTCGTCAGCCCGTCCGGGGCTGGTTTCGGCGCTTCCCCAGATCACCGTGACGGCCACGACGCGGTCGCTGATCGACAGCGCTACCGATCGGTGTGGGGAAGTGGCCGGGCACAGCCGCCATTGATGTCGCCGGAGCCCGGACGCCCGGTGCCGATGGTCCACCCGCATGGACCAAGAATTCCACGGCAGCGTGGACACACCCCCGCCATATCCTCCATGTCTCGGGAAGTGACTCTCCCAGGTGAGCCCAGCAATCCGAACGTTGCCGAAGGCACCGCCCCGGGCCGTGACACCATGTTCCGCGTAATTCAGTGGGCTAGAGATGCAAATCAAGTTCTGAGCTGGGCTGACATGGTTGCGGCCGCCTGGAGGGCGTTTCTCTAGGCGGTGGTGTTCGGGCTGATCAGCAGGGTGTGGGCTGGAGGTCGATGACCTGCTTGGAGCGGGGGACGTCGAGCGAGGCTAGCAGGTCGATTTGAGGCTTGGTGAGGGCGGTGACCTGCCGGAACAGGCCGGTGGGTCCGGTGAAGGTGCCGATGTGGATCCGGTCGAGCTCTCGGCGTATGGCCTGCCAGGCGTTACCGCACGGCCAGGCCCTCCCCGCATGGGCCGTCGCCCTAGGAGTGTCCTGAAGATCTTGCTGGGTGAGTCGGCATGAGGCGGCTCACCCCTTTGCTATGCAGTGATCGGGATGACAGTCCAGATGCCGTTGGTGTGGGCGAGCCCGAGGTTGACCAGGCGGCGGAGGTTGAGAGCGGCGGCGCGGTGGTGGAGCCAGCGGTCGTTGGCATCGGTGCCGCGGTAGCGCAGGCGGCGGTTGCCGCGGGCGACCAGCCAGGCCACGGCGCGCTCTACCATGGGCCGCCAGCGTCGGTAGTCGTCCTGCCAGTCGGTGGCGGCTTGGTGGCGGGCGGCGGCCTGCAGGTCGTGGTGTGGGCGGATGGTCACGACGCGGCCGGTCTTGGCGGTGGTGCATCGGTCACGCAGGGGGCAGGCGGCGCACGCCCGGTGAAGGTGGCGCGGCGCTGCTGGTGGCGGCCCCCGGTCGCGGCGAGCGGGACGGTATGCCCGGCGGGGCAGGTGACCGTGCCGGCGCGGGTGTCGATGACGAAGTCATCCAGGGTGTATCCACCGATCACGGCGGGCTTGAGCCTGGGCGGTTTGATGAGCAGCCGGTGTCCGGCGATGGTGAGCGCGGCGCGCAGCTCGGCGGCAGCGTAGGCGGCATCGGCCAGGATCTGCAACCGGCCGTCCTCGGTGGCCAGCAGGTCGGGTGCGACGGCGGTCTCGTGGTGGGCGGCGCCGGCTCCGGGGCGTAACGCCACGGCGGTGAACAGCCCGGTCTCCGGCTCAACGGCCAGGTGGGCCTTATAGCCGTCGTCGCGCTGCTGCCCGCTTTTGTGGATGTGACGGGCTTGGGGGTCAACGGTGGAGATGATCCGATCGGGCGCGGTGCGACGGGCGATCCGCCACCGCCCGTCGGTGCCATCGGAGTTGTCGGCGGGCTGGACGTCCTGGCCAGCGATGAGAGCCAGCAGACCGATCGCGTGCTCGGCCGGCTCGTCCAGGTCCTGGCCGTTCAGGAGGTCAAGCAGAGTGAGGGCGTCCGTGACCAACCCGCTCACCAGGGCGTCCTTGGCCTGCTCATCGTCCCAGGCGATCTTCGGCTTGCCCGGGTCGGTGTAGTCGTGGGCGTGACAGTGTGCCGCCACCAGCGCGCTCGCGCCGGGCACCTGGCGGGCCACCCGGCGGATCGCGGCGATCAGCTGGGTGATGGTGTCCTGAGTGGCGACCGCGTCCAGCAGTACCGCCGAATCCAGCGCCCGCCGTGTCCGGCCCGTCAGCACCCCGGTCTGCTCCACCACGGCGCGGACGGCTCCGAAGATC
Organism: Nonomuraea longispora; assembly: GCF_004348345.1. Taxonomy (GTDB): domain Bacteria; phylum Actinomycetota; class Actinomycetes; order Streptosporangiales; family Streptosporangiaceae; genus Nonomuraea; species Nonomuraea longispora. Next base: position 6,780 of record NZ_SMJZ01000179.1, on the reverse strand, counting down.
CGGTCCGGGTCCGACGAGCGGGCCAGCCGACGCCGGAAATACGTCAGCAGCGACGGATCGAACCCCTGGTCGTACAGGCCGAGCCCGCAGGCGGCCTTCCACCGCAGATCGAACCGCAGGGCCGCGACGGCCTCTTCATCGGAAAGCCCCTGCAAGGCTTGCAGTACCACCACCGTGGCCAGCAGGCCGGGTGGTACCGACGGGCGCCCGTTGACCGGCGCGTACATGTCCGCGAACGCCTGCGGCGGGAACAACGCCCGCCGGTGTTCGGCCAGGAACGCGAACACGCTCCCGGCCGGGATCATCTCCCGGCACACGACCCACACCTCAGGCCCGGCCGGAACCCTCTGACGACCCATCATGACCCGAGTCTGAATCCCGAAACCCCACCTGGCCAGACCGCCAAGATCTTCAGGACGCTCCTAGAGCCTGTACGGAGTTCGGATCTTTAGGCTGGCCGGAGGCTGCGGAGCCATAAGACGGCTCCTGGGGGATGAAGACCGGCCAGGTAGCTGTCGGGGGTGTTGTCGAACCGGAAGGCCAGCCCACGCCACTCCTTGATCCGATTGACGCACCGTTCCACGGTGTTGCGCTCCTTGTAGAGATCCAGATCATGGCGGACTGGTCGGCCGCCACGAGAACCACGCCTTTTGCGGTTGGCTGTCTGGTCGACCTTCTCCGGGATGACCGTCTTGACTCTGCGCTGGCGCAGGTAGGCGCGGTTGCCGCGGGAGGAGTACGCCTTGTCGGCGGCCACCGCGCCCGGCCTGGTACGCGGACGGCCGACCGGCAGGCGGATCCTGATGCGCTCCAGTCGCGGCCGCCCCGGCCCCGGTGTGGAGGTCACGCGCTCGAGCTTGGTCCAGCCCCGTCCAGCCTCGCTGCTTCAGCAGTTCGATCAGCCGGCGCGCCGGCGGCACAGTGGCGAACGCCAGCGTGTCCATCAGCTTGACGAGCGGCAGCTCGATATCGATGTCGTCGACATAGTCCTCGCCCCGCTCGTCGGCCATACGCGTGAGGTAGGCAGCCAGCTTGTCGGCCAGCTCGACCAGCCGCGGGTCGTCATCGGCTCGGTCAAGAGCCTGGCCCAGGGTGAGGGAGAAGTCGACCAGCCGCAGCGGGATCCAGCCATCACGCTCGGCCTGAACGATCCGCTCGTCGACCCCGAGCGCCCGCATCCGGTCGAGATACTCGACCACTTCCGGGGGGCAGGACCAGGCTGTCCCCAGAGGCGAGCCGGGCGATTCGCTCTCGGTGCCGCTGCCTCTCCCGGATCGCCGGCGTCGTATCTGCGGTAACCGGAGTGATTCCGGTCAGGCTCCGGCAGCAGCCCCTTGGCAGCAACGGTGGTGAGGGTACGGGCTTGGTCCACTTCACGGCTTTGCGATCGACCAGCATTAACCGGCATCAGTCGGAGAGACGGAGTTTCCGTATCCTTCACGCCTTCTTATCCGGCATCCCCACATGCCAGGGGCGGCGGGCAAGTGAAGACTCGATTACAGTGAGTGACCAGAAGGAGGCGGTGATGCGTGTGACCGTCGGCCCATGAGGGGCTGGGTGAAGCGGGTTCTGGTTGGCCGACCGCTCCGGACCGGGAGCCTGGAAAGGGAGCTCCTCCCCAAACGGCTGGCGTTGCCCGTCTTCTGCAGCGACCCGATGTCCTCTGTGGCGTACGCGACCGAGCAGATCATCATGGCCCTCACCCTGGGTGGGCTCGCCATGTTGCACGTCACAGGGTGGATCGGGGCCGCCATCGTGGCCATGCTGATCATCATCATCGTGTCCTACCGGCAGACCTGCTACGCCTACCCCGGCGGAGGCGGAGCGTACATCGTCAGCCGGGAGAACCTGGGCACCAACGCCAGCCTGGTCGCGGCGAGCGCGCTTCTGGTCGACTACGTGCTGACGGTAGCCGTCTCCGTCGCCGCTGGGGTCGACGCGATCACGTCCTACGTTCCGGGGCTGGAGAGCTGGGCAGCGGCGTTGGGCGTGGCCTCCATCGCGATGCTCACCCTGATCAACCTGCGCGGCACCCGGGAGTCGGGACGCGGGTTCGCCGTGCCGACCTATGCCTTCATCGTCGGCGTCTACCTGTTGTTCCTGGTCGCGGCGTGGCGGCTGGCCGCCGGGGACCGACCGCGCGCGGTCAGCGCGGACTACGTCATCGACCCGCTCTACCAGCCGGTCGGAGTGGTGGCGATCTTCCTGGTGATGCGGGCATTCGCCTCGGGGTGCACAGCACTTACGGGCGTGGAGGCCGTCAGCAACGGCGTGCCCGCCTTCCGGCCGCCCAAGAGCAGGAATGCGGCGAACACGCTGGCGATCATGGGGGTCTTGTCTATCACGATGTTCTCCGGCATCACCGCGCTAGCGCTGTTCACAGGCGTGCGGATGACCGACCCGGATCACCCTGGAAGGCTCGCCGGGGTGCCCGCGAACTACGTCGAGCCCACCGCGCTCGCCCAGATCGGCGACGCCGTCTTCGGCGGCGGCATCCTGTACGCCTACCTCCAGGCGACCACCGCCGCGATTCTGATCCTGGCCGCCAACACCGCCTACAGCGGGTTTCCCATGCTGGTCTCGATCCTGTCCTCAGACTCCTACCTGTCCCGGCACCTCCACAAGCGCGGCGACCGCCTGGTCTTCAGCAACGGGATCTTGCTGCTCGCCACGACCGCGGCGGTCCTGCTCGTCACCTTCGACGCCAACACCTCCCGGCTGATCCAGCTCTACATCATCGGCGTCTTCGTGTCGTTCACGCTCAGCCAGGCGGGCATGGTGCGGCACTGGCAGCGGACCGGCCGGCCGCATTCCCCGGGCATCCGGCGGCGCCAGGCGATCAATGCGGTCGGTGCTGTGGTGACCACCGTGGTGCTGGTGGTCGTCCTGGTCACCAAGTTCGTGTACGGCGCGTGGATCGTGTGCCTGGCGATGCTGGCGCTGTTCCTGCTCATGAAGGGCATTCGCCGGCACTACGACCAAGTACGGGCGGCGACCCGACCCATCACACCTCTGGTCCATCCCTCCATCGGTCATGCCATGGTGCTGGTTTCCCGGCTGGGCAGCCCTGCCCTGCAGGCGCTGGCCTACGCCTGGGCCACCCGGCCGACCAGTCTGGAGGCCGTCCACGTGTGCACCGATGAGGAGGTGACCCGGGAACTACGGGAAGGCTGGGAACGGTACGCCCCCGCCGTACCGCTGACGCTGATCGACTCGCCGTACCGGACAACGGTGAGCCCGGTGCTCCAGCATGCGCGCGAACGGCTGGCCCGGCACAGCGGCGAGATCGTGACGGTCTACATCGTTGAGTACGTGATCGGGCGCTGGTGGGAGCGAGTGCTGCACAACCGGCTGGCCGCGCGGTTGCGCGGTCGGCTGCTGCTGATCTCCGGGGTGATGGTCACGCTGGTGCCGTACCGCCTTGCCTCGGGCGAACGCCGTGCCGCCGGTCGGCGTCCTCCTCGGCGGGCCCCTCGCCTCGTTCTGCTGAGCAAGGGCTTGCCCCGAGACTCATCATGAAATCACGTCGGCCGGGACACGCCGTGTCCGGTGGTGTCAGCAGCCTGAACCAGGCCGGAAAGCGAGTGGGAATCCGGACGGATAGCTGCCGGTGGGACCACCCGAGCACATGGTCGTCGGCGACGCTTACCGCCACGTGCGCAACCGAATGTAGGTGCTGGTCACCGCAACCATAGTGGGGGTAGCGATGAGGCCCTGTATCTGGCGACCGTGCTGGATCTGGGCTCACGTCGGCTGGCGGGCTGGTCGATCGCCGATCACATGCGCACCGAGCTGGTGAGCGATGCGCTGCGGGCCGCCGCCGCGGCGCCCCGGTTTGTGCAGGTTGACGCAACCATGGCTCTCACGGGTGTGATGGGTGGTCATTGTTCGCCAGAACAACATGCACAGGCCAGCCAGCCCGGACAGCGGGCGCTCCGGGGCCGTGGACGGGCGCACTCCTCATGGCCGGGACCCTCATCGCAGCGGTGCTGCTCGTTCGCTGACGCCGCACGGCCACTCGGAAGGCCAGTCCCGAAGGACCTGGCCAGTGGCCAGGACACGGCCGACCTCGTTGGCGCGGGACGGGCTTGCTCCGAACCTGAGGAACAGCCGCGGCTCCGGGGCGAAGGGCTTGGGCGCACGCGTCGGCAGCGCCGTCTTCATGCGGATGTTCCGGAACCCTCGCCGGACACGGGCGGGAGTAGGCCGAGTGGGATCGGCTGCCTGAAGGGCCCGGATCTTCGAGGTGGCCCAGCCGAGGGTCTGCTTGAGCAGCCGGAAGGTGTATTCGCGATCGAATCTATCAGCGCTCGTGACGCAATCGCCTCCGTGATCCGCTGATCTTCGCCTGAGACATGCCGTCCACGATCTCCTGCATGGCCTTCGGTGTCATCGCGCCCCATAGGTGGCGTCGATGCGCCCGCAGGCCTTGGTCGCCCACACGTCATGGGGGTGGCGTGCTGGTCTTCATGATGTACCTTCCGACCAGCTGATCGTGAGCGGGCGCTGTCTCGGAGTTTATCGGCTGGTGCTGGTGTCCGACGCGTTCTGCGAGGAGAACGTGACAGGTTCGCTGGGCGTCTTGGACTGTTTCGGTCCGGACGTATTACGTCCGAGTGCGATCACGGCCAGCGCCGCCAGCGCGAAAGCAGTCAGCATGAACACGGTCATAGGCAGTGGACTGCCGGTTCCCATGAGCCCTGTCAGCGGTGAGGCCGCAGCACCAAGGAGGAACTGGCCGCCGCCGATGAGCCCAGAAGCGGCTCCAGGCGCCCGGTGGCCGAGCGACTGGATGATTGTCACGGTGGCGGGCAGGGTGACGCCTAGGCCGACGACGACTAGGAACAGGCCAGCCCAGGTGACGCCGAAGGAGCCGCCCGTAACGAACAACACCACGGCCAGCGCCGATGTGGCGGCCAGGGCTAGGGCCAAGCCCGTTCCCAGGAGCACGTGAACGCGCATGCGTGCCGACAGACGGCCAAAGGCCAGCCCGGCGGCAAACATGCCCAAGGCATTGCCGGCAAACACCAAGCTGTACTGGGTGGCGGACAGGCCGTACAAGCCTTGGAAGACGAATGGCGAGCCGGCGATATAGGCGAACAAGGCCGCGCTGGCCAACGACGAGGCCAGGAGATACCCGACGAGGGCACGTTCGCGCAGCAGGGCGCCGATGGCCCTGAGCGTGCCCGGCACGCCGCCTCGTCTCCTCGCCGAAACGGGCAGGCTCTCTGGCACCCACGCCAGGGTGCCCACGATGAGCAGGACGCCGAAGCCCGCGAGAGCGACGAAAATCACCTGCCAGGAGGCGACCTCCAAGATTGTGCCGCCGAGCGCAGGTGCCACCACCGGGGCCACGAACACGATGACCGAAAGAGCTGCGAAGTGGCGGGCCGCCTCGGCCGTGCCGTGGTAGCGGTCGGTCAGCACGGCGCGGGCTACCACCATACCGGCCGCACCCGCGATGCCCTGAAGCAGGCGGGCAGCGTTGAGCACGTGGATATTCGGTGCGAGCGCGCAGGCCACAGAGAAGGCAGTGAACAGCGCCGCTCCCGTGAGCAGCACGCGGCGCCGTCCCAGCGCGTCGCTGACCGGCCCCAGCAGGAGTTGGCCGACGGCCAGACCGACGAGGAAGGCGGTCAGTGAGACCTGTACCGATGACTCGGAAGCGCTGAGGGAGGCAGCAAGAACGGGAAGGCCAGGTACGTACATGTCGGTGGCGAGCGGAGCAACGGCGGTAAGTCCCGCGAGCGCCAGGAGAAGGCGCTTGGTGCGCTCTGGAGAGGGGACTGGGTTCTGGGGCATGGCTGAGCTGCTTCTTCCGAGGATAGGATCCATGTAGTTCACCAATTAACGGAAACTAGTAGTTCATAGATTAACGATTTGGAGAGTCCATGCAAACCCCCTCTGCACGTGCGTGTGAGCAGTGGACGCAGATGCACCCCGAACTCGACACCTCCTCGATGCAGGTCGTGGGGCCTCTAAAACGTGCTCAGGCTCTACTGAATCTGGCCATCGAGCCTCTCTTCGACGGCGCCCAGGTGACCTCGCCTGAGCTGGATGTGATGCTGAAACTCCGCACCACTGGTCAATCCACCATCGCGAGGCAACTCGCCAAGCAACTCGGACGATCCCCGGCAGCGCTGAGCAAGACGCTCGCCAAGCTCGAGCGGCGCGGTTACATCGTGCGCCAGGCAAACCCCGCCGATCGGCGGGCGGCACTTGTGCGACTCACCAAAGAAGGGGAGAAGGTCGTTGACACATTGTTTCCTGAGCAACTGGCTATCGAGGCGCGACTGCTCCGTGGGATGAGCGAGGAGCAGCGTTCACAGATCGTCGGCGCGCTGAATCGGCTCGTCTCGCTGTTGGAGGTCCAGGTAGGCGCGGATCGCTGAACGTCAGCAGCGTGGAGTCCTGTTCATGATCCTGTGTCTGCGGGACGGGCTGCGCAGCGGGACGTTCTCGGCTCGCGCCGCTACGCGGACCCGGCCACCTACCTGTACACGCCCAAGCAGTGGGCGCCGCGCAGCGAGTACTGCCGCCTGGTGGGCAAGCCACCGAACGCGGCCGAGGCGCTGAAAAGGGCAAGGGTGTAGCTCGTACTCAGTGACCTGAGCGATCAAGCAGTGAGGGCATATCCGTCCTGGTAGCTGGTCTGGTGGACACGATCGTGTTGCCGGGCGAGGTGGTAGCTCCAGTAATCGTCGAGATGCCCGTTGGCGGTCAGCGCGCGGAGCTTCAACACCGCTTCGGCTCCGGCCAGTCCCCATCTTGCTCCGGTGG
>NZ_SMJZ01000178.1 GCF_004348345.1 Nonomuraea longispora | reverse complement strand
GGGCTGGGCAGGGCGCTCACCCAGGCGTTGTCCCAGGCGGCCGGGGTGCCGCTGGTCGTCGAGGCCGTGGCCAAGGGGCACCGGCACCGGGCGATCGTCGCCACCGGTTGGCCGGTGACCAGGTGGCTCAGGAGGCTCCGGCCCGACCCCCTGAGAAGGCTGCACGTCGGCGGCATGGCGCCGAAGGGCGGGCAGCTCGAAGGGCCGGGCCGGGAGCTCGTGGGCCGTACCTCGGTGCCGGCGGCGTCGGCCGTACAGCGGGCTCAGGTCGAGACGGCCATCAGGGACGTCGGCGAGGCGGCCGCGTCGGGGCTGCCCGGCCCGTGGGCGGCGGCGGTGCGGCACGCGGCCCGCTCGCGTTCCCAGGAACTGGCGGACGCGGTGGACAGGGCGGTCGCCACGACGTCCGCCGGCGCGACCAGGCGGCCCCGGTGGTGGCGGGCGGTGAACGGGCTGCAGTGGCTGGTGTTCGCGACCATGGCGGCCGGCGCGTTGTGGCTGGGCGTGCTGTTCGCGATGGACTACCTGCGCCTGCCGCAGCCGCCGCTCCCGACCGCCGGCGTGGTGCCGTGGCCGACGGTGCTGCTGGTGGGAGGCGCGCTCGCGGGTGTGCTGATCGCGCTGCTGGCCCGGCTGGCGGCGTGGGCGGGCGGCCGGCGCAGAGCCCGGCGTACGTCCCGGGCCCTGCGCGCGGCCATCGGCCGGGTCGGCAAGGACCTCGTGCTGAACCCGGTGGAGGCCGAACTGGACCGGTACGCCCGCTTTACCGAGGCGCTCGAACTGGCCCGATCCTGACCGCTGCCCGGCTACCCGAGCATCGCCGTCACGTACCTGGCCGTCGTCTGTTCAGGGCAGGCGCCCGCAGGGGCCGTCGGTACGGACGCCTTCGTCATGGCCGGTCTCCTGCCGGCCATCGCCGCCGACCTCGACGTGGGCATCCCCGCAGCCGGGCAGTTGGTGACGGTGTTCGCGCTGACGCTCGCGGTCGCAGCGCCGGCGTCGAGCTGGCTTCCGATCGCCCTGCTCGGCCTTCCCGCGGCCGTCCTGGCGCTGCTCGCCACCATGGTCACCTTCGCCCAAGGGCGAGCCGACGGCCAGGCGGAGATCTCGTCCGGCGAACACCCGATGGCCGACCACGTGCCGGCTTCGGCAAGGGCACGTCCGTAACCGAACGACGGGTGCGACGGTCGCGGACCCGCGTACTAACGTCCGGTGCTGTCGCGCTTGTCGAGCGAGCCGGAGATCGTACGGAGCTCCGCCAGGAGCGGGCGCAGGAGGGGATGGGAGTCGGCGCCACGGCGTACGGCGGCGAAGACGCGGCGCTCCGGCCCCGGCGTGTGGCGGACGACGACCCCGCGCAGCGCCATGTCGCGCAGCGCCAGCCGCGGCACGAGCGCCACTCCCGCACCCGCGCCCACCAGGGCGACGACGGCGCGGAAGTCGTCGGAGCAGTGGGCGAGGTCCGGCGTGAAGCCCGCCTGCCGGCAGGCGAACGTGATCACATCGTGCACCGGATTGCCCGGATAAGGACCGATCCACGTCTCGGAAGCCAGCGACTCCAGCGTGGCCGACTGCGCCAGGGGATGGTCGCGGGGGAGGACCAGGTCGAACTGCTCGGCGTACAGCGGCAGGCGGGACAACCGGCGGTCGGAGGCGTCGGGCGCGTCCCGGTACTCCACCGCGATCGCCAGGTCCGCCTCGCCGTCGAGCAGCATGGCCAGGCTCTGGTCGCCCTCGGCGTCTCGTACGCGTACGCGCAGGCCCGGTGCGGAGACGCGCAGGGTCGTTATCGAGGGGGCGAGCACGGCGCTGATCGCGGTGGCGAAGCACGCCACGGTGGCCTCGCCCGCCTCGCCCGTGGTGTACGCCGCCACCTCGGCCTCGGCACGTTCGAGCTGGGCGAGGACCTCGTTGGCGTGGGCCAGCATGATCTTGCCGACGGCGGTCAGGTGCACGCCGCGCCCGTCGCGCGTGAGCAGGCGGTGGCCCACCTCGTGCTCCAGGGCGGCGAGCTGCTGCGACACGGCCGAGGGCGTGAGGTGCAGCGCCGCCGCCGCGGCGGTGACCGTGCCGTGGTCGGCCACCGCGCGCAACGTACGCAGCCGCCGCGTGTCTATCACGCAGCGAGAATACTGACCCGCCCGGCCCTGTCACACGGCAAGGTGTCCAGGCGGACCGGCCGTGGCTCAGGCGCGGGCCTGGGTGAAGGCGTCGATCGCGCGGTCGACGTCCGCCTCCGAGTGCGCGGCCGACAGCTGGACGCGGATTCTGGCCTGGCCGTGCGGTACGACGGGGTAGGAGAAGCCGATCACGTAGATGCCGAGGTCGAGCAGGCGCTCGGCCAGGGCGCCCGCCTCGGCGGCGTCGCCGATCATGACGGGGACGATCGGGTGGTCGCCGGGCAGGATGTCGAACCCGGCCCTGGTCATGCCGTTGCGGAACCGGGCGGTGTTGGCGCGCAGCCGCTCGCGGGCGTCGCTGGTGGTCTCCAGCAGGTCGAGGATGCGCAGCGAGGCGGAGGCGATGACGGGTGCGAGCGAGTTGGAGAACAGGTAGGGGCGCGAGCGCTGGCGCAGCAGCTCGCAGATCTCCTTGCGGGCCGAGACGTAGCCGCCGCTGGCGCCGCCGAGCGCCTTGCCCAGCGTGCCGGTGATGATGTCGATCCGGTCGGTGACGCCGTGCAGTTCGGGGGTGCCGCGCCCGGTCGGCCCGACGAAGCCCACGGCGTGCGAGTCGTCGACCATCACCATGGCGTCGTACCGGTCGGCCAGGTCGCAGATCTCACGCAACGGCGCCAGATATCCGTCCATGGAGAACACGCCGTCGGTCACGATCAACCGCCGCCGCGCCTCCGACGCCTCCTTCAACCTGGCCTCCAGCTCGGCCATGTCGCGGTTGGCGTACCGGTGGCGCTTGGCCTTGGAAAGCCGGATGCCGTCGATGATGCTGGCGTGGTTGAGCGCGTCGGAGATCACCGCGTCCTGGCCGTCGAGCAGCGTCTCGAAGACGCCGCCGTTCGCGTCGAAGCAGGAACTGTAGAGGACGGTGTCCTCCATGCCGAGGAAGTCGGACAGGCGGGATTCGAGCTCTTTGTGCACTTCCTGGGTGCCGCAGATGAAGCGTACGGACGCCATGCCGAAGCCCCACCGGTCGAGCGCGTCCTTGGCGGCCTCGACCACCGCGGGGTGGTCGGCGAGGCCCAGGTAGTTGTTGGCGCAGAAGTTCAGCACCTCGCGGCCGGCCACGCTCACCTGGGAGCTCTGCGGGGTGCTGATCACTCGCTCGGGCTTCGACAGCCCGGCCTCGGTGATCTCGTCGAGCGTCGTACGCAGTTGCTCGCGCACGTTCGTGAACATCAGGCGCTCCTGTCGGTGGTCGTGGCCGCTTCGGCGGGCGTGGCGCTCCAGTCGAGGATGACCTTGCCGGTACGGCCGCTGGCAGCCGTGTCGAAGGCGGCGTCGAAGTCGTGGTAGGGGAAGCGGTCGGTGATCACAGGGGAGAGGTCGAGGCCCTTCTCCATCAGCACGGACATGTTGTACCAGGTCTCGTACATCTCGCGGCCGTAGACCCCCTTGATCGTGATCATGGAGGTCACGACGGTGGCCCAGTCGACGGCGAACTCCTCGGCGGGCAACCCCAGCATGGCGATCCTCCCGCCGTGGGTCATGTTGGCGATCATGTCGCGCAGCGCCGCCGGGTTGCCGGACATCTCCAGCCCCACGTCGAAGCCCTCGCGCAGGTGGAGCCGGTGCATGCCCTCGGTGATCGGGGACGTGGAGACGTTGAGCGCGAGCGAGACGCCGAGCTTGCGGGCCAGGTCGAGCCGCTCCTCGCTGACGTCGGTGATCACCACGTGGCGCGCGCCGACGTGCGTGGCGACCGCCGCCGCCATGAGCCCGATCGGGCCCGCGCCGGTGATCAGCACGTCCTCGCCGACCAGGGGGAAGGAGAGCGCGGTGTGTACGGCGTTGCCGAACGGGTCGAAGATGGCGGCCACGTCGGGGTGGATGGGGACGCGGTGCACCCAGACGTTGGAGGCGGGCAGGGTGACGTACTCGGCGAACGCGCCGTCCCTGTGGACGCCCAGCCCGATCGTGTTGCGGCACAGGTGCCTGCGGCCGGCCATGCAGTTGCGGCACTTGCCGCAGACGAGGTGTCCTTCGCCGCTGACGAGGTCGCCGGGGGAGATGTCCTCGACGTCGGGCGCCACCTCGACCACGTGACCGGAGAACTCATGACCCACGATCAGCGGAGGCTTCAGAATATGCCGCGCCCAATCATCATATTTCCGGATATGCAGGTCGGTGCCGCAGATCCCGGTCCGCAGCACCCGGATCTTCACCTCGCCGGGCCCCACCTCCGGCTCCGGCACGTCCATCAGCGCGAGGCCGGGTTCGTCCCGCTCCTTGACCAGCGCCTTCATTCGCGTCCCCCAACGTCGGACCATCAGTAACGCACTGTGCCCGTTCCCCTCCGAGCGTGTCCATCGAAGGTTTCTTAAGTGCCCCCACAGCACAGCTTCACGCCGCCGCCCGGCAGTCGACGCCCTGTACTATTTCGACGCCTTCGAAAGGGAACCTTCGTGAACGACCTGCGTATCGGCGTCATCGGGCTCGGCCTGCGCACGAGCCTCGCCCTGGCGGCGCACCGCCCCGGCGAGGGCTCGGTGGTGGCCGCGTTGTGCGACTCCGACCCGGCGGTGCTCAAGAGGCAGGCCGGCCGCTTCGAGGCGGACCTGCTGACCGAGCACCACCGCGAGCTGCTCGGCAGGGACGACCTCGACGCCGTCGTCGTGATGACCCCCGACGACACCCACGAGCGGATCGCCATCGACTGCCTGGAGGCGGGCAAGGCCGTCTACCTCGAAAAGCCGCTGGCCATCACCGTGGAGAGCGCCGACCGCATCCTGCGCGCCGCCAGGCGCACCGGCACCCGCCTGTACGTCGGCCACAACATGCGCCACATGGGCGTGGTCCGCCTGATGCGCGACATCATCCGCAAGGGCGTCATCGGCGAGCCGAAGACCGTCTGGGTGCGCCACTTCGTCTCCTACGGCGGCGACTACTACTTCAAGGACTGGCACGCCGACCGCGCCAGGACCACCGGGCTGCTGCTGCAGAAGGCGGCGCACGACCTCGACGTGATCCACTGGCTGGCGGGCGGCTACACCACCAGGGTCAACGCGTTCGGCGACCTGATGCTCTACGGCGATCTGCCGCGGCGCGATCCCGGCACGCCACGGCCGGACGGCTGGCTCCAGGACTACACCTGGCCACCGTCCGGGCATCGGGACCTGCATCACGTCGTGGACGTCGAGGACGTCTCCGTGATGAACATGCGCCTCGACAACGGCGTCATCGCCGCCTACCAGCAGTGCCACTTCACACCCGACTACGTTCGCAACTACACGGTCATCGGCACCGAGGGCCGCCTGGAGAACTTCGGCGACGGCCCTGGCGACACGGTCAAGGTGTGGAACACGGGGCCCACGGGCTACCGGGACGACGCCGACATCACGTACAAGGTGCCCGCCGCTCACGGCTCGCACGGCGGCGCGGACCCCGAGATCGTGACGGAGTTCCTCAGGTTCGTCAGGGATGGCGGCGTGACGGACACCTCGCCGGTGGCGGCGCGGATGAGCGTGGCGGCCGGTTACATGGCGACGATGTCGCTGCGCAACGGCGGCATGCCGTACGACGTGCCGGATCTCGACCCCGGGTTGGCCGCGTACTTCGACCGGGGGCAGGTGGAACCGGGGCCTGCGGGCGGACAGTAGATATATGTGGATATACGCACCCGGATCCGGGATGGAGACAGGGCGGCTTTCGGTGAGCTCTTCGACGAGTGCTCCAAGGCCGTGTACAACCATGCCTTCCGCCTGACCGCCAACTGGTCCACGGCCGAGGACGTGACGGCGCTGACGTTCCTCGAAGCCTGGCGGTTACGCGGCCGCATCGACCCCGACGGCGGCTCCCTGCGGCCGTGGCTCCTCGGCATCGCCACCAACGTGACCCGCAACATGCGCAGGGCCGCCCGCAGGCACGACGACGCGCTGGCCAGGCTGCCCAGAGGCGAGGCGGTGCCCGACTTCGCCGACGAGGTGGTGGGCCGGATCGAGGACACGGAAAGGCTGGCCGCGGTGCGTGCGGCATACGGCCGGCTGCGCCGCCGGGAGCAGGACGTGTTCGCGTTGTGCGTCTGGGCGGGCCTCGACCACGCCCAGGCGGCCGAGGCGCTGGGCGTCCCGGTCGGAACGGTGAAGTCGAGGCTGTCACGGGCGCGCGGGAAACTCGCCGCCGCGGTGGAACCCCCGCCGCCGGATCGACAGGTAACAGGTGACCGTGGCCCTCGTCAGACGTGGGAGACCCGATGAACTGGCCGACCGAACGTGAACTTCCCGAGGGCCGTCACCGACTGCTCAAGGAGTTCGTCATGACCGAGATCGACAAGCGGCCCGCGAAGCGGCGGGCCCCGCGCCTCGCCGTGCTGGCACCCGTCCTGGGCCTCGCGGTCGCCGCCGCGGTGGCCGTGCCGCTGGTCTTCGGCGGAACCCCCGCGTACGCGGTGGAGAAGCGCCCCGACGGCCTCATCGACATCACCGTCAACGAGGTCCAGGACCCCGAGCAGCTCCAGGAGGACCTGCGGGCCGCGGGGGCCGAGGTAGTGGTGAACTACATCCCCATGGGCAAGAAGTGCAGCCCGCAACCCCGCAGCAGCCACTTCCTGGGCACGGAGGAAGGACGGCTCGCGGTGTTCCCGTCGCCCGAGCCTGGGCGGTTCACCATCGATCCGCGCGTGATCGGTGAGGGACAGACGGGGGTGCTGGAGTTCAGCGTCTCCGAGAACAACGGCGGTGTCATCGCGGGGATCTGGGCCCGCGTGGGCCAGAACCCCATCGCCGAGTGCGAACTCGTGGACACGACGGACGCGCCTCTGTCGCACTGATCTGCGAGGACTCCGGCGCCCGCCACACGAATGCTTCGTCATGCGTTGGCCGAGATCTCGGAGTGGCTGCGCACCAAGATGGGTGACGACATCGCCCCGGTCAACCGCGACATCGTCATCGCCGACGCGGCGGTCAAGCTGGCCTGCCGGGCCCGTGACGCTCATCGGGAGACCCAGGTGGCCGCCATCTTCGAGATCGCCTCCTGAGCCGGGGCGGCCGGCCTCCTGCTCCTCAACCGACCTGCCGGCCGCCCCGGAAACGCTCTGTGAGGCTCAGCGCTCGGCCTCGGTGGGCTTCCTGTCCAGGTCAGGGAACGCGGCAGGCTCCTGGACGCCCTTGGTGAGCTGGCGCGGCCCCTTCGGGCTCTCGGCCTCCTGCGCGTCGGCCACGGCCTCGGCCGCCGCCTCCGCGGCCTTGGCGGCCTCCTCCTCGGCGGCCGAGCTCTCCGGCATGTCCTCGCGGGTGGCCGCCGATGGCGGCAGCGCCTCCGTGAATGCCTTCGACACTCCCTGCAGCGCCGAGGTGACCTCGCTCGGAATCACCCAGAACGTGTTGCCGTCGCCCTGCGCGAGCTGCGGCAGCACCTGGAGGTACTGGTAGGCGAGCAGCTTGGGGTCGGGGTCGTTGCGGTGGACGGCCTGGAAGACCTGGTCGATGGCCCGTGACTGGCCCTCGGCCTCCAGGATGGCGGCTGCCCGCTGGCCCTCGGCGCGCAGGACGCGGCTCTGCTTCTCACCTTCGGCGGTGAGGATCTGCGACTGCCGCTGACCTTCGGCGTTGAGGATGGCGGCGCGCTTGTCGCGCTCGGCCCGCATCTGCTTCTCCATCGCGTCCTTGATGGTCTTCGGCGGGTCGATGGCCTTGATCTCGACGCGGTTGACGCGCAGCCCCCACTTGCCGGTGGCCTCGTCGAGCACGCCGCGCAACTGGCTGTTGATGGTGTCGCGGGAGGTCAGGGTCTTCTCCAGGTCCATGGAGCCGACGACGTTACGCAGCGTCGTCACGGTGAGCTGCTCGACGGCCTGGATGTAGTTGGCGATCTCGTACGCCGCCGCGCGCGGGTCGGTGACCTGGAAGTAGAGCACGGTGTCGATCTCGACGACCAGGTTGTCCTCGGTGATGACGGGCTGGGGACGGAAGGAGACGACCTGCTCACGTAGGTCGATCATGGGGTAGACGCGGTCGATGTAGGGGATGACGAAGTTGAGTCCGGGCTTGAGCGTGCGGTGGTAGCGGCCGAGCCGCTCCACGTTGCGCGCCCGCGCCTGCGGGATGATCCGCACTGCTTTGAGTACGGTGAACACCGCGAAAAGTATGAGGAAGATTCCGACCAGCAAGAGCGGATCCATAAGTCACTCCCGGGGATAGACGAGGGCTGTCGCCCCTTCGATCTCTATGATGTCGACGGTCGCCCCCGTGGGGATCACCAGGCTTTCGTCGTACGCGCGCGCTGACCACTCCTCACCCCCGATGCGCACGCGGCCGTCGTGGCCCGTCACCTCCGAGATCACGTAGGCGGGCTTGCCGACGAGTGCTTCCACCCCGAAGCGTGGCAGCGGCGGCTGCTTCATGTGGCGCATCGCGATGGGCCGAAGCACCAGCAGACCGGCGGCGGACGAGGCGGCGAAGAACATTAACTGCAGGGGAACGGGCAAGCCCAGCGCCGCGGTGGCGGCGGTGAGGAGAGCGGCCGCGCCCAGAAGCCCGAGCGAGGCCGTAAGGGTGAATATTTCGGCCACGCCGAGGACGACAGCGAGGATTACCCAGATGATCCATTCATCCATGTCCGGCCCTCCTACTAGGACAACGGGCCTGCACCGGCGGGTTGTTCCCCTTGCTCTAAGGTAGTCCTGGATTCACCCTTACGGCACCCATGTGTCTGCCGCGCGTTTTTTGGGACGGGCGCTTCCCTGCCGCCATTTCTCCCACGGGAGCTGCCAGAAACCCCACCCGTTGTCCCATTCGAGGGTGCGGTTGGTGCCGGTGATGACGACAGGATCGCCGCGCAGCGTGGTGGTGTAGAACCACTCGGCTTGGTCCGGCCGGGAATTGATGCAACCGTGACTGACGTTTTGCCGGCCCTGGGCCCAGAGGTTGTCCTTGGCGTGCACGTATTCGCCGCTGTCGGAAATGCGTACGGCATGCTCGATCATCATGTCGTAAAAGCCGGGGTCGCCCTCGCTGCGGCCCGGTGAGACCATGCGGACCGGATGGCCTTTGTCCATGGTCAGGTGGATGCCGCTGGTCGTGGTGTATTCGGGGGTGGTGGCCATGCCCGCGCTGATGGCCATGCGCTGCACGATCCGGTCGTCGCGGCGCACGACCATCTGGTGGGTCCTGGCGTCGATCGTGCTGGTCTGGGAGCGGCCCACGGTGAAGACGAACGTCGAGTCGACGGCTCCGACGAGGCCGCTCGCGGCGCGCACCCCCGCCAGGTGCGCCGTGACGGTGACCTGCTGGCGGGGCGCCCAAAATTCCCTGGGCCGGTAGACCACCCGCGTGTCGCTGGTCCACCGCCACGCGCCTTCGGCCGGATGCTCGGCCGTGACCTCGAGGGCGCGTTCGACGGCCGCCCGGTCCTCGACGGGCGTGTCAAAGTCGATGATGATCGGCATGCCGGTGCCGACCGTCTCGCCGGGCAGCGGGGCGGTGGCGGCCACCTGGAACGTACGCCGGGCCGCGCGGGTGCGGATGCGGCCGAGCGTCACCGTCGCGGGACCGCCGGCGACCGTGGCTGTGGCGCTCACCGTGTATTCGGCCGCGGGCTTGAGCGCCCAGTCGGAGCGCCACACCGAGCGCGACCGGTCGAGCGCGCCCGGCACGGGCTCGCCGCGTTCGCGGACCGTGACCTGGGCGAGCGTGCCCCCCTGCGCCTTGATCACCAGGCCGCGGTCGGTGCGGGCGCGCTTGGCGTCGAAGGGCGGCCACACGCGCACGACGGGGGCGGCGGGCGAGGTCTCGGCCGGGAACGACGCGCAGCCGCAGACCAGGAGGAAGGCGACAACGATCACCACGGCACGCCGCATGTCACTCCTGCTTTCCGAGGGATGGAGGGGGATCCCTAGAGTAGCGGTGTGTCAGCATGCAAGCACGCGGAGTGACTTATCGGACGGTTCCGGAAACCTCCCCCAACGTCAGGTCGCCGGCCGTCGCGCGGATGGTCACGGTGTCGCCGTCCTGAAGGAATGTGCGCGTCTCGCCGCTGGTCAGCTTGATCGGGTCGGTGCCGTTCCAGGTCAGCTCGACGAGCGAGCCCTGCTCCCCGCGTTCGGGCCCCGAGATTGTGCCGCTGGCGAACAGGTCCCCGGTGCGCAGTGAGGCGCCGTTCACCGTCATGTGCGCGAGCATCTGGTCGGGCGTCCAGTACATCGCCGCGTACGGCGGCCGCGACACGATCTCGCCGTTGATCAGGATCTCCAGCGCGATGTCCAGCCCCCAGTCGCCCTGCCTGCGCAGGTAGGCGGCGGGCTCGGGGTCCTGGGCGCGGCCGGGGATCCTGGGCAGCGCCTCCAGCGGGGTGACCCAAGGCGAGACCGACGTGGCGAACGACTTGCCCAGGAACGGCCCGAGCGGCACGTACTCCCAGGCCTGGATGTCGCGCGCGCTCCAGTCGTTGACCAGCGTCACTCCGAACACGTGGTCCTCGAACGCCCCCGCGGGCGAGCCGAGCTCGGTCGGCACGCCCACCACGAACCCCAGCTCCGCCTCGATGTCGAGCTTCCTGGACGGCCCGAACGCGCCCGCGCCGAGCTGGCCGTGCGGGCGCCTGACCGGCGTGCCCGACACGACGACGGTGCCCGACCTGCCGTGGTAGCCGACCGGCAGGTGCCGCCAGTTGGGCTTCAGCGGCTCGTCGCCGGGGCGCAGGATCTTGCCGAGGTTGCTCGCGTGGTCGATCGAGGCGTAGAAGTCGACGTAGTCGGCCACCTCGAACGGCAGGTGCAGCCGCACCTGCTCCAGCGGGATCAGGTGCGCCTCCGTCACCGAGACGTCGCCGGTCAGCTTGTTCTGGATCAGCGTCCTGGTGTCGTGCCAGGCCGTACGGCCCCTCGCCATGAACGGGTTGAGCGTGGGAGCGGCGAACACCTCGTCGTGCAGCGCCGGAGCCAGGTCGAGCACCTTGTCGCCGTACCGTACGCCGACCCTGGGCGCCTGTCCCGGGCAGGAGAAGACCCCGTAGGGCAGGTTGCCGATTCCCCAGCTCATGCGTTCACCTCCAGGAGTCCGAGTGCGCGCAGGTCCTCGACGGGTGTGCCGGTGCTGCACGAGCCGTAGCTGACCAGCAGTTCGCGGGCGCGCTTCGCGGTGTCCCCGGTGACGGAGCCCGCCAGGCGTACGAGCTGGCCGACGTCGGTGGTGCGCAGCGCGGGCGCGGGGTCGCGGCCCTCCACGGTCTCGCAGACCGCCACCAGCAGGTTGAGGAATCCGTGCCGGTCGACGCCGAGCGAGGGGTCGAAGTGGCGTACGGCGTGGTGCAGCCCGGCCGTGGCCTTGAACGGGATGCCGCGCTCCACGCACGACCTGATGAACGCCGCGAGGTGGTCGGCCGCCGGGAAGTCCTCGGGGGACGCGCCGCCGCAGCGTACCTTCAGGCCCACCCCGGCGGGCGGCTCGAAGGTCACCTTGCGCGGCGGTACCTCGACGAACAGCCGCACTCCCGGCGGCAGGGACAGCTGGGCCGCCACCACGCCGACCGGGGTGTCGGCGGGCCCGCGGACCTCGACGATGTCCACGGGCAGGTCGTCGAAGGCGGGCAGTTCGTCGGTGTCGGCGATGAGGCCGATCCGCCGCGGGCGGAACTCCATGGCGCGCAGCCGGTCGAGCCGGCTGGCCGGGCAGAGGAACCGGTGGGTGAGGACCGGGCTGCCGCTCTCCAGGTCGCGCCGGTGGCGGGACAGGGCCTCGTCCATGTGCAGCGACGTCGGCGGGAACAGGCCCGCGTCGTCGATCAGTGCGGTGTAGATGCTCATCGTGCCCACGTCCAGGCGTAGGCGGGATCTTCGCAGGACAGCGCGGCCGGACCGAGGTCCAGCGGGCGGAACGTGTCGACCATCACGGCCATCTCGCTCGTCGTCGTGACGCCGCGCCCGACCGCCTCGATCACCGCCTCGACGGCGCCGGGCTGGGGCCCGTGCGTGAATCCGGCGGGATGCAGGGAGACCGAGCCGACGTCGATGCCGGACCCCTTGCGCGCGGAGTAGTCGCCGCCCGCGTAGAACATGAACTCGTCGGAGTCGACGTTGTGGTGGTTGTACGGGATAGGGACGGCTTCGGGGTGGTAGTCGAGCGGCCGCGGGCAGAACGAGCACACCACGAACCCCGGCCCCTCGAACGTCTGGTGCACCGGCGGCGGCGCGTGCGTCTTCTTCACGATCGGCTCGAAGTCGTTGATGTTGAACGCGAACGGATAGAGGCAGCCGTCCCAGCCGACCACGTCGAACGGGTGGTTGCGGTAGACCAGCCTGGTCAGCCCGCCGCGCGTGCGTACGAGCACCGGCACCTCCTCGCCCTCCACGACGAACGGCTCGGCGGGCGCCCGCAGGTCGCGCTCGCAGTAGGGCGCGTGCTCCAGGAACTGCCCGTGCTGCGACAGGTAGCGCTTGGGCGGCCTGATGTGCCCGCCCGCCTCGATGACCAGCACGCTGACCTGGCCGTCGGGGACCCAGCGGTGGATGGTGCCGGTCGGGATGACGACGTAGTCGCCCTCGCCGGCCTCGATGACGCCGTACGCCGACTCGAAGCGCACGGTGCCGCGCTGGACGTAGACGCACTCGTCGCCCATGGAGTCGCGGTAGAGCTCGCTGGGCCGGTCGCTGACGGCGTACGACAGCCGGACGTCGCCGTTGCCGGCCAGCAGCATGCGGCCCGTGACGAGGTCGCCCGCGCTGGACAGCTCCTGCGTGCGGAAGTGGCGGGGCGAGAGGGGCAGGTTGGCCTCGAGACGTGCGCCGACCGTGGGGGTGACCGCCTCGGCCTTGACGATCGCGGTGGGAAGGTGGCGGTGGTAGAGCAGGGAGGAGTCGGACGAGAAGCCCTCCTCGCCCATGAGCTCCTCCGCGTAGAGACCGCCGTCCGGCCGCCTGAACTGCACGTGCCGCTTGCGCGGCACCTCCCCCACGACACGGTAGTACGGCATCTGCCCCTCCATAGTGTCCGTTAAGCGGACGGCAGTGTCCTTTATACGTGACTACCGTCCGCTATCGGTCTGGAGATGTCAACCCAGGGCCGCGGCCAGCTCGGCCGCCGCCGCCACCACCCGCGGCCCCGTGGACTCCTCCAGCGGCCCGAACGTCACGACCCCCACCGAAGCCTCAAGCCAGGGCAGCCCGGTGACAGGCGCGGCGACACCCCGCGCACCCTCCTGCAACTGCCCCTCCGTGACGAAATAGTCGTCGCGGCCCTCGCGCAGCCCCAGGATCGCCCGCCCCGCCGCGCCTTTGGCCAGCGGATGGCGTGAGCCCTCGCGGTAGGCCACGTGCATGTCGGTCCACGACGGCTCCACCACCGCCACGGCCAGCCCGTCGTCGCCCTCCGCCACGGTCAGGTGCGCGGTCGCGCCCACCTGCTCGGCCAGCCGCCGCAGCGTCGGCATCGCCGTCGCCCGCAGCAGCGGCTGCACGGCCTGGGCCAGCACCAGCACCCCGAACCCCAGGTGCACCCGTCCGTCGGCGTCCCTGCGTACGAACCCCTCGTTCATCAACGTCGTCAGCAGCCGGTAGACCACGGGACGGCTCAACGACAGCTCGGTGCTCAGCTCGGTCGGCGTGCGGCCGTCCTTGCCGTCGGCGAGCAGGCGGAGCAGGCGCAGCCCGCGTTCCAGGGTCTGAGCGGATTCAGCGGCCATGCGACCGATTATCGAGCCCCTCGCGGAGTGAGCCCATGAACCCGCGCGGGTACGTACGCCGGGGGAAGAGCATGGGGGTGGGGATGCGGCACAGGCGGCTGCTGCTGATCGCCGGACTGATCATGTGCGCCTCGGCCTTCGGAGCGTCGCCCCCGGCCGAGCCCGTGGCGACCGTGTCGAGCGGGATCCCCGCGGGTGCGGCGGGGGAGGGCCTGGTCGAGGACACCTTCCACGTCACCGAGGGCATCGAGGTGCGCCGGCGTCTGCTGCCCACCGCCGAGGGCGTCACCTTCCGCCCCGCCGACCTTGCTCCCGGGCTCCGCGTGGACGGGAGCGGCCTGCTGCACGGCACGCCGCGACGCTCCGGCACGTACGTCGCCCCCGTGGGGATCTGCTCGGGCGGGTCGTGCCAGGAGCGGGAGCTGACCATCGTGGTGCTCGGCTACGTGCCGTGGGAGCCGCGCGAGCTGACCTTCCCCGGCCGGGTGGGCGTCCCGCTCGACGGCGGGATCGGCGTCGAGGGCGGCCCGGCCGGCGTGCTCCCGACGTTCACGGTGACCGACCAGGCGGCGGTGCCGGCGGGCGTGAGCATCGGGCCCGACGGTCACGTGGGCGGTGTCCCCGCGGCTCCGGGCGTCTCCGAGGTCCCGGTGCGGATCTGCGTGGCGGGCAACTGCGCCGGCGTGGTGGTACGGATCATCGTCGGCTGAGTCTTGCGGGCGCCTGCCTTTTGAGGTCACCTGGTGTCATGAAATCGGTCATTGTGGTCGGAGCAGGCATATGGGGGTCATCGCTCGCGCTGCGGCTGGCCGATACCGGCTGGCAGGTGACGCTCGTCGAGCAGCACAGGCCGGGCCACGTCCGGCAGTCCAGCGCCGGGGAGACCCGGCTTTTGCGCTGCTCGCACGGCGACGACGACTGGTATACCCGGCTCGCCTGGCAGGCGAGGGACGGCTGGCGCAGGCTGGAGGAGCGGGCCGGCGAGGAGCTGTACCACGAGGCGGGCATGGTGTGGTTCGCCAGGACGCCGGACGGGTGGGAGCACAAGAGCGCCCAGGTCCTGAAAAATCTGGACATACCGTGTGAGGTGCTGGACCCGTCCGACGGCGGCCGGTTCTTCCCCGGCCTGCGCACCGACGACCTGCGCTTCCTGCTCTGGGAGCCGCACGCCGGCGTGGTCAGGGCCAGGCGGGCGACCCAGGTGACCGCCGCCCTGGCGGTGGCGTCCGGAGCCCGGCTGGTCAGGGCGCGGGCACTACCCGTGTCGGGAGACACGGCGGGAGACACGGCGGGCGGCGCTGTGGGCGGCGCTGTGGGCGGCGCTGTGGGCGGCGCGGCGCCGTACGCGAGCGCCGTCGAGATCGACGGTGAGGTGCGGCACGCCGACCGGGTGGTGTGGGCGTGCGGCGCGTGGTTGCCCGCGCTCTTCGACGACGTGCCGATCGCCGTGACGAAGCAGGACACGCTGCACTTCGCGGCGCCGTCCGCGTGGTCCGTGCCCGAGACGCCGGCCTGGGTGGACCACGGGGCCTCCGCCTACGGGCACGGCGACGTGGACGGGGTGGGGATGAAAGCCACCTCCGACGTCGAAGGGGAGCCGTACGAGCCCGAACACGGCTCGCGGGAGGTGGACGCGGTCGCCGTCGAGCGGGCGCGCGCCTACCTGCGGCGCAGGTTCCCCTCGCTGGAGCGCGCGCCGGTGCTGTTCAGCCAAGTGTGCCAGTACGCGCTCACCCCGGACGCGGAGTGGATCATCCACGAGGTGTCGCCGGGCGTGTGGCTGTTCGGAGGGGACTCGGGGCACGGGTTCAAGCACGGGCCCGCGCTGGCCGGCTACGTGGCGGGGCTGCTCGACGGCGACCACGCGCCCGAGCCGCGTTTCGGGCTGCACGAGCGGATCCCGTCGCGCGGGCTGAGGACCAGCGGACAGGTCCTGTAGGGCTGGCACCACCCGGCATTCGGGGGAGCGCGGGCATGAGCGCGGCAGGGCTCACGGAGGAGACCTCAGAGGTCACCACGTACGGACAGGAGCCCGCCGTGAGCGCCATCACCCACCAGCCCGCTTCCCCTCCCGCTCCGGTCACGGCGAGGCGGGCTCCAGCGGCGCCTTCGGCTCAGGGGCGCGCAGATTGCGCACCCCGGGGGAGAGCAGCGAGGCCAGCGTGGACAGCACGACGATGCCCGCGCATCCCAGCAACGCCGCCTCGATGCCGAACACGCTCGCCGCCGGCCCCGCCAGCAGCAGGCCGATCGGCCCGAACATCAGCGAGCCGAGCATGTCGTACGAGCTGACCCGCGACAGCGACTCGGCCGGGATCTCGCGCTGCATCGTGGTCATCCACAACACGCCGAACACGTCGAAGCAGACGCCGAGCACGAACGCCCCCGCCACGATGCTCCAGAGCGGGGCGTCGAGCCCGAGCAGCGCGGTCGGCAGCGCGCCCGGCAGGCAGAACAGCACGGCCACCAGGATCGGCCGCTTCGGCCGCAGCCGCAGCGACACCAGCACCCCGGCGATCGTCCCCACGGCCTCGCCCGCCAGGAACGACGACCACGCCGCGGGACCGCCCAGGCTCTCCTTCGCCAGCAGCGGCCCCAGCACCCCGTGCGAGGCCTGGATGGCCATGACCATCAGCGAGAACTGCGCGACCACCACCCAGATCCACTGCCGCGAGCTGAACTCCCGCCACCCGTCACGCAGGTCGGTCAGCACCGAATGGCGCTCACCTCCCGGCCGCTCGCCCGGTTTCATGCGCAGCAGCGCCACCATCACGCCCGCCACCGCGAACATCGCTCCGCTCACCGCCAGCGCCCAGCCGCCGCCGAACAGCACCACCGTGCCGCCGCCCAGCACGGCCCCCGCCACGCGGGAGACGTTCATGCCGAGGCCGAGCAGCGCGTTGCCGGTCTGCAGACGGTCCTCGGGCACCACCTCGGGGATGATGCCGGTCAGCGCGGGGAACGCCACCGCCGTCGCCACGCCGCTGAGGGCCGCCGCCGCGCTCAGCGCGGGCAGCGGTGTCCAGCCGGTGAGCATCATCACCGCCAGCGCGAAGAATCCCGCCGCCATCAGGAACTCGGCGGCCATCAGCACCCGATGCCGCGGCAGCCGGTCCGCGATCACGCCGCCGACCAGGGTGAACACGACCATCGGCAGCGCCTCGGCGGTCAACACGACCGACAGGGTGGAGGCGGTGGCGCCGGGCAGGTTGAGCACGCCGAACGCCAGGGCCACGGGCGCGAACGCGCTGCCCAGCATGGAGATCGTCCGCGCCGACAACAACAACGCGAACCTGCGATCCCGGAGCAGCCCGAGATCGCCTAGGTAACTGTGCACCGCGGCCCCCAGCAAAGGTCAAACTCCACCATTCTCCTGGGCCGTTGTGCCGTTGTCGCGCGAATATTTCTTGTCACGCCGGTGACAAGAGCGGCCTTCGGAATGTGCCGGTGGCGGGCAAGACTCGTGCCTGCCCGTCCCGTAATTTGCTAGGTCCCTGAAGTCGGCGAGGGGGTCGGGGCCATGCGGTACACGGGGATCGCCCGGGTGCTGCTGGTGCCGGCTCTCGTGGGGGCCGTACTCGCCGCGCCGCTGGGGCTGGAGCTGTTCGGGCGGATGACGGGCGGCGCCGAGGACCCGCGGTCCGGCTCGGCGACCGCCGCGCGCTGGAGCGAGGAGTGGTACGACGCTCACGACGTGGTGGTCCTCTACCGGCACCCGTCGGTCAAGGTGCGCGACCCCCGGTACAGGAAGGCGGTGCACGACTCGCTGCGGCGGCTGCCGGCGGAGCACGTGAGCGGGCTGGCCACGTACTGGACGACCGGGTCGGCGTCGATGGTGTCGGGCGACGGGCACGCGACGTACGCGCTGGTCACCCTCCGGGACGGCGACGAGCAGGAGCACTACGCGGCCGTCGCGGACCGGCTCAGGGACGTCGAGAACCTGTACGCCGGGGTCGGCGGGCCGGTGCCGCTGCTGGCCGAGCGCAACGCGCAGGCCGCCGCCGACCTGGCGCGCGCCGCGGCCGTCGCGGCGCCCGTGCTGCTCGCCCTGCTCGTCCTGGTGTCGGGGAGCCTGGTGGCCGCCGCGGTGCCGGTGCTCGCGGGACTGGCCGCCGTCGCCGGCACGATCGGGCTGCTGCGGCTGTTCACCGAGGTGGCCGAGGTCTCCATCACCACGCTGTACGCCGCCGCGGTGCTCGCGTTCGGGCTGGCCGCCGGGTACTCGGTGTTCGTGGTCAGGGCGGTCGACGCGCTCGACGATGAGGCGCCGGGCGAGCGGGTCACCGGCGCGTTCGGCGGTGAGGCGTCCCGTGAACGGGCCCTGGGCGGCGCCGGAGGCGTCGTGGCGTTGTCGGGGACGGCGCTGGCCGTGGCCCTGCTGGGGTTGCTGCTGTTCCCGGAGGCGTCCCTGAGCGTGCTCGGACCCGTGGCGGCGGCCGTGGCGCTCCTCGCCACCGGCGTCGCGCTGGTCGTGCCCGCCGCCCTGCTGGGCGTGCCGGGCCCGGGTGTGGCCGGGCTGCGCGTGGTCCCCGGGCTCCGGTGGCGGCCACGCCCGTTCCTGCCGCACCTCGTCGCGACGGTCGTCGTGCTCGCGGCGCTGACGGTGCCGTACGTACAGGTCGAGCTGGGCGGGGCGGGCCGTCGTGCGCTGCCCGCCGGGGCGGAGAGCCGCAGGGTCGCCGAGATCGTCGGGCGGGGCTTCCCTGGGAACCCGCTCGAAGCGGTCGACGTGCACATCCTCGTCGAGCGCTCCTTCGCCGGCACGGCCCGCAGACCCGGGCCGCTCGGCCAGGGACACACGCCGATCAGCGCCGTCACGCGCGTGACCGCCTCCGACGTACGCTCCTTCGCCGACCGTCTCGAACGGCTGCCGCACGTCACCGGGGTCACCGTGGCCGGGCTCTCCCAGGAGCACGGCGCGGTCCGCCTGTCCGTCCACCACGCGCTCGACCCCATGTCCGCCGCCGCCGGGGAACTCGTCGCCTCCATCAGGTCGGTGGATCCCGGGCCGAAGGTGCGCGAGGTGGTGGCCGGCGGCGCAGCGGCCGCGCGTACGGACCTGTTGGACGCCTCCACGAG
>NZ_SMJZ01000177.1 GCF_004348345.1 Nonomuraea longispora | reverse complement strand
ATCAGGACCTGAACGCCCGGCCCGCCGACCACCTCCCCCTCCCCACCAGGGCCGTCGCCGTCACGCTCGGCATGCGGGAGTCGGGCAACGAATGGACGCTCAACGACCGGCTCGCGAGCGACCCGCTGCGCCTGCGCGTCGAACCGGGCGAGACGCTGAGGATCGTCCTGGACAACCAGTCACCCATGTGGCACCCCATGCACCTGCACGGCCACACCTTCCAGCTGCGCGCCCGCAAACGGTACGGGCCCCGCAAGGACACCGTGAACATCAAGCCGCGCGAGCGCCTCCACATCGACGTGCACGCCGGCAACCCCGGCGAGTGGATGTTCCACTGCCACAACCTGTACCACCAGGAGCAGGGCATGATGGGCGCCATCGGTTACGGCCAGGCACCGCCGCTGCGGCCCGACATGATCCACGGCGGGCACTCCGCCGGGAAGAAGGGCCGCGGCCGGCACTGAAGCGCGCCGCCACTGCCATGTGCCACATCACCGTGATCACCCTTGCGGCCCGGCACCGGGCTACGCGAGGATCGCCGGACTGAAACCCCACCCTGCATGACGACACGGAGAGGCTTGTCGTGCGCGCTTCAGAGAACATCGAGCAGTTCGGATACCGACAGGAGTTACGCCGCGGGGTCGGGCTGACCGACCTCGTGTCCTACGGCCTGGCCTTCATGGTGCCGATCGCGCCTTTCGCGATCTTCGGCCTGGTCTACTCCCGCTCCGGCGGCATGCCGGTGCTGGCGTACCTCGTCGGAATGATCGCACTGCTGTTCACCGCCGCCTCGTACGCGCAGATGGTCAAGGCGTTCCCCCTCTCAGGATCCGTCTACAACTACGCGGGGCGCGGCATCGCCCCTCCGGTCGGGTTCATGACCGGATGGATGGTCCTGCTCGACTACATCCTCGTACCCTGCCTGCTCTACCTGGTGGCCTCCCTGGCCATGCACGACATCGTGCCGGACGTGCCCGTCTGGGCCTGGCTGATCGTCTTCGTGGCCGTGAACACCGGGATCAACCTGCGCGGCATCCGCATGACGGTCCGGCTCACCCGCATGATGATCGGCTTCGAGCTGCTCGTCCTGGGACTGTTCCTCCTGGTGGGCGTCTGGGCGCTGCTCCAGGGCAAGGGCCACGGGTTCAGCCTGTCCCCGCTGTTCAACCTGGAGACCTTCTCCTGGCCGGTGATGTTCGCCGCGGTGTCCGTGGCGGTCCTGTCGTTCATCGGGTTCGACGGCATCAGCATGCTCGTCGAGGAGTCCACCGGCGGATCCGCCCAGGTGGGCAGGGCGATGCGGGTGGCGCTGGTGCTCGCCGGCCTGCTCTTCGTCACGCAGGTCTGGGTCGCCTCCCTGCTCGTGCCCGACCCGAACGGGCTGCTGAGCCAGGACAGCGGCACCGCGTTCTACGACGCCGCCGCCGTGGCGGGCGGCGAATGGCTCAGGAACGTCACCCTGACCGCCACCGCGCTCTCCTGGGGCGTTGCCAACACCATGGTCGCCCAGGTCGCCGTGTCGCGCCTGCTCTACGCGATGGCGCGCGACCGGCAACTGCCGTCGTTCCTCGCCAAGGTGTCCGTCAGGCACTCGGTGCCGGCCAACGCCATCGTGCTCGTCTCCCTGGTGTCCGTGGGCATCGGGCTGTGGATGTCGGGCCGCTCCGACGGCGTCGACCTCCTCACCAGCCTCATCAACATGGGCGCCATGGCCGCCTTCGTCGTCCTGCACGTCTCGGTGATCGTGCACTACGCGCTGCGCCTCGGCTCCGACAGACTCTGGTCACACCTCGTCGCGCCGCTGATCGGCATGGGCATCCTGGTCTTCGTGGTGATCAACGCCAACGTCCTCGCCCAGATGGTGGGCCTCGTCTGGCTGGGCGCTGGCGTCGTGGCGCTGGCCGTCCTCTACGCCATGGGCCGCCGGCCGACCCTGGACGGCATGCCCGCCGAGGCCGTACGAAGGTGAAGGAGGAACCGCGCTCCATGAACGCCCTCCCCCTCCACCACGACCTGTACCTCATCGCCCACGACCAGTCCGGCAGGCCGCTGATCCACCTGTCGTCGATGTCGCTCGGGCTGGCCGGCGCCGTGCTGCTCGACCTCGCGCTCGGTGGCCGCGTCGCCGTCGCCGAGGGCCAGGCAGCCGCCACCCGGCGCGCCCCCACCGGCGACGCGATCGCCGACGGCCTGGTCTCCTCCCTTCTGCGTCACCGCGGCGGAAGGCAGCTCAGGTATCTGGTGAAGAAGACGGCGGACGGCATCCACGACCGCACCCGGGAGGCGCTGCTCGGCTCGGGCGTGCTGGTCCAGGTCAGCGGGCGCCGCCTCGGTGTGCTGCCGTACACGCGGTACGAGCCCGCCGACATCGCCTCCGTCGTCCGGGCCTCCGCAGGGGCACGCTCGGCGGTCGAGGGCTGGAAACAGCCGGACGCGCGGTGCGCCGCGCTGTGCGGGCTGGTGGCCGTGCTGCGGCTGGATGCGGAGCTCTACCTGGACCAGCCGAGCGCCCGGCTCGTCGGCCGCCTGCGCGAGATCGCCCGCGACAGCTCTCCCGTGGTGGGCGAGGTGGTCACGGTGGTGGACGCCCTCGTCGGCGAGGCCGCCGTCGCCGTCTACCGCTGATCCGCAACCCACCGCGCCACCGCGTCAGGGGAAGAGGGCGCGAAGTTGGGTGATGACCTCGACGATGGGGGTGACTTGGGCCGCGCGGGTGGAGAGTCGGCCGAGCGCGTCGAGGATGCGTGACCGGTCGGGCTCGGCCTCCGCCAGCTCCTGCCGGACGTCGCCCGCGTCCCTGCGCGCCCGCGCGGGCTCCACCAGGTCGGCCTCGTGCGCCGCGAGCAGGCGGTCGAGCCGCGCCAGCAGCGCCTGCGCCTCCCCGCCCGCCGGTTCGCCGCCGTTGACGACGACCGCGCGGGCGTGCGAGCCCATCGCGATCGGGCCGCTGACCTGGCCGCCGCTGACGTGTATGCCGTATTCGTCGCCCACGGCACTCTCCTCGCTCGTCACGCGCCCGGCCGGGCGCCGGTGTGCACGGTGGCCGATGCGTGCCGGCCGAAGGCGATGGGGCCGCTGACCGAGCCGCCCGCGCCCACGGACACCGTGTTCATGGTCACGCTGGCCGCCTGCAACCGGTAGGCCCCCGTGTCGACCTCGTGGTCCTCCAGGAAGTCGAGGACCGCCTCGGTGAGCCGCTGCTCGATCATCCGGGTGTATTTGGTGACGTCGAGCACCTGGATGTGGGTCTGCAGGTCCGCGCCGGCGCCGAGCTCGCGAACGCTGAAGCGGGCGCCGTACGGGTAGACGATGTGCTTGCGCGGGTCGGGGGTCATCAGGCTCTTGCGCACCGCCTGCACCGCCGTGCCGGCGACCCGTGCGGGAGCGGCCAGCACGTCGCGCAGCAGCCGCAGCTTGAACACCTTGACCGCCTCCCACGCGATCCCCACGCCGGTCATCGTGGGCAGCTGGTCGACCACGTGGTAGGCGCCCAGGGCGGGCGGCAGCACGGTCACCACGAACTGGGTGTAGAGCATCCGGCCCTCGACCGCGAGGTAGATGAAGGCGGACGTCAGCGCCTCCTGATCCTCCGCGGGCGCGACGAGGTTGCCGCCGGCGTCGCGGATCTCCTGGCCGTCGTTGTTGATGGTGAGCCGCTGGTAGTAGCGCACGCCGCCCTGGGGGTGGCGGATGATGGCCTCGATCTCCTCCTGCGTGGCCTCGCACTTGGGCAGGCCGTGCTGGCCGATCATGGGATGCGCTGCCCTGGCCCGGTCACCGTGCCAGTGGCTGACCGTGAAGATGCCCCTGGTCACCACGTGGTCGCCGATGTCGAGACGCTGGATGCCCTCGTTGGGCCGCAGGACACGGTCGCGCATGTCCTTCAGGCGCTCGCGGACGAACGTGTGCAACTCCACCGGGTCGATGTCGACGGGGTCGATGCGCCGCCTGCTCACGTGGTCGTGGCGTACGCGGTCGAGCTCGACGGCGATCGACCAGCTGCGCTCGATGGTCCCGGCGCCCATGAAGGCGTCCTCGTTGGCGTACATCGTCACGTTGCCCCACTGGGCCCTGCGGATGTAGTCGAGGCGGCGGGCCGTCCTCGGGTGGGTGACCCCGGTGACGGGCTCGGGGGCGCCGGGCCGCAGGGTGCCGGCGAGCGTGAGGTAGATCGCCACGCGGTAGGCCACGACGATGGTGAGCGTGGTGACCGGGACGAACAGGATCTCGGCCGGTGTGCTGCCGCCGCCGGGCGGGGACTCCGGTGCGTAGCCGCTGTCGTAGGACGGCCCTGAGCCGCTCAGGTCGCCCAGCATCGGCACCAGCGCGTACGCGAAGGGCCACACGACGAACAGGGCCCCCACGAGCAGGATCGTCACGCGCACGCGCAGCGGCGCGCGCCGGACGCTGTCGACGGTGAGCAGGACGAACGGAACGAGGAGCAGCATCCACAGGATCGTGGTGAGCGGGGTGAGCACCAGGCCGACGGCGACGAGCAGGGTGATGAGCGCGTCGCGCACGGTGAGGATCGCGCGGGCGCGGCGGCAGTGGTGGAGCACCGGCATGAGATCGAACCCGCCGTAGGAGGGCGGGACCGCGCGGTAGGGGTCGAACAGCAGCTCGTCGAGCACCCGGTTGCGGAAGCCGTGGTCGAGGTAGGCGGCGGCGCAGAGGTAGCGCGTGGCGTTGCTGACGGGCGGCGGGCCCGATGACGGATCCGCGCTGCGCCGTGACCTCGCTGACGAGCTGTCGACGGTCATGAGTTCCGCCTTCCTTTTACGTTTCGGAACCGGCCTCAGGAAAGCTTATTCAAATAGTCTCGGTGTCAGCAAAGCGCGCGCAAAACGCGTACGACAAATGTGGCATTTCGCCGGACTTAATGAAATATGCGGGAGGATGCGTTGACCCACGACCCCGGCTCCAGCCGCCTGTGCGGACGATGCGGGTCCGACGTCGGCGGCCTGCTCCAGTGCCCGCGCTGCCGTGCCCCGCTCCCCTCTCCCGGCACGACCGAGCCGGCCCCCTACCGCTCCGGATCGTTCCGTCCGCGGCGGCGCGCGCCGCTCTGGCGGCGCATGCCCGTGCTCACCGGCCTGACCGCCGCCGGCCTGGTGGGCGCCGTGACCTGGTGGGCCGTCGCCGGCCGCGCCCCGGCACCCGCGGAGTCGGCGAGCGGGGCGGCGGGCACGCCCGGGTCCGGGCCGTCCGCGCCCCGGCACCTGTCGGGCGAGCCCTCCCCCACCTCGCCGTACGAGCCCACGCCGTCCCCGAGCACGACGGCGACGCCGCCAACACAGCAGGCCGAGCAGCAGGCCGAGCAGCAGGCCTGGGCCGTGAACGACCTGCTGTCCAGCAGCAGCTCCGCCCGTTCCAGCCTCTCCGACGCCATCGAGCACGCGCGCCGGTGCGAGCGGCGCGGGCTCGACACCATCCAGGACATCACCGACCGTCGCCGCGAGCAGCTCACCGACGCCCGTGCGCTCGGCATGACGGCGCTCGCGGGCGGCGGGGAGCTCAAGGACGCCCTCGTCGACGCGCTGCGCGCCTCGTACGAAGCCGACGCCGCGTTTCTCGCCTGGGCGCGGCGGCAGGCCGGCGAGAATTGCCGGGGCTCGACCGCCGGCGACCGCGACTTCCGCCGCGGCATCGACAGATCCGGTACGGCCCAGGAGGCGAAAGTCCGCTTTTCCAGAATGTGGCGCCCAATAGCAATAAAGTACGATCTGACAACCTGGAAACCGGATCAAATCTGACACCCGCCACAATTTCACGACGAATCGAGAAACATCAGCTTCGTCGTGGCGGCTCAACGCGGGCACCGCCGCGGTCACGTGGAAGGGCGTGAACTGCCGTTGCAGGAACACCGCGAACAGCACGTTTCTGCCGGGGAAGCGCAGCCGGGCGAAGGCGCAGGCGGCCATCGAGCAGAACAGCACCTGGCCGGTCGCCCGCCCGGCCGCCATGATCGCGGTGTTGAGGAACTGGTCGCCGAACGGCACAGGTCGAAGACCTTCCAGGATCGCCGAAGCGGCCCGGCGCAACGGCATCCTGCTCGCGGTCTGCCACGTGCTGCGCCACACGCCCTACACGCGCCCGATGAAGGAACCGGTGGACGAGGGCAGGATCGGGCGGCTCGTCGGCGCCCAGCACCTGGAGCCGGTCGGCTGGTGGAACCAGGCGCACTCGTTCGTGCGCGGCCACTGGCGGCGGCAGGACACCTCGGCGCCGATGTTGCTGGCCAAGGCCTGCCACGACGTCGACCGGCTGGCGCACCTTCCTCGCCGCCGTGGCCTCGGGCGATGCCACCCTGCTCCAGTCGGACGCGGCCGAGAGCCTCATGACGCACCGCGTGGTGTGGGCCGCCGAGCAGGCCAGGCTCACATAAACGGTCGTGACGCTCCAGGACCCCTGACGGTCAGCCCCAGACCTCCTGGGCGGTCTCGACGATCAGGGCGAGCTTGGCGAACTGCTCGTCGGCCGTGAGCTGGTTGCCCTCGACGGTGGAGGAGAACCCGCACTGCGGCGACAGGCAGAGCTGGTCGAGGTCGACGAACTTCGCGGCCTCGTCGATGCGCCGCTTGAGCGTGTCCTTCGACTCCAGCTCGCCGGACTTGGTGGTGACGAGTCCCAGCACCACCATCTTGCCCGGCGGCACGAACCGCAGCGGCTCGAACCCGCCCGACCGCTCGTCGTCGAACTCCAGGAAGAACCCGTCCACCTTCAGCTCGCCGAACAGTGCCTCGGCGACGAAGTCGTACCCGCCTTCCGCCGCCCAGGAGGACCGGAAGTTGCCGCGGCACATGTGCGTCGTGACCGTCATGCCGTCGGGCTTGGCCGCGAGCGCGGCGTTGATCTGGCGGATGTAGCGCAGGTGCATGTGGTCGGCGTCGTCGCCGCGCGCGGCCAGCTCGGCCCGCTGGGCCGGGTCGTTGAGGTAGGCCAGGCTGGTGTCGTCGAACTGCAGGTAGGTGCAGCCCAGCGCGCCGATCCTGCGCACCTGCTCGGCGTAGGCCGCGCTGAGGTCTCTCCAGAACTCCTCCACGTCCGGGTAGACCTCGCGGTCGATGGCCGCGGGCCCGCCCCGGTAGTGGACCATGCTCGGCGACGGGACGGTCAGCTTGGGTACGACGCCCGCGCCCCGGGCGGCCAGCGTGTCGCGCAGGAAGGCGAAGTCGTCGGCGAAGACCGGCTCGTTCAGCTTGATCCGGTCGTGGACCCGCAGCGCCGCCGGGGTGAACTCGATGTCGCCCTGCTCGTTGTGGAAGCGGACCGTGATGTGCTCGTCGGTGGCCTGGCCGATGCCGCCGAGCTGGTAGATGAAGTCCATGTGCCAGGAGGCCCGCCTGAACTCACCGTCCGTCGCGCTCTGCAGGCCGGTCTCCTCCTGCCGGCGGACCACCTCCCTGATGGCCTTGTCCTCCGCCTCTCGCAGCGCGTCGCCCGTGAGGTTCTCGCGGGCGCGGAGCAGCGCGGCCGGGCGCAGGAGGCTGCCGACGTGGTCGGCGCGGAAAGGGGGTGTGGTGCGCACTGCTGATCATCTCCTCGGATGGAGGCCGTCGTCGGAGCCTCCGTAGAGCGTGCGCAGCGGGGCTTTGAGCAGCTTGCCCGCCGCGTTCTTGGGCAGTTCGGGGACGAGTTCCAGAGACTTCGGGATCTTGAAGCGGGCCAGCCGCCCGTCCAGGTACGCCAGCAGTTCGGCGGGGTCGGCCTTGGCTCCCGGCCGCGTCACCACCAGGGCCTTGCCGACCTCGCCCCACCGGTCGTCGGGCACGCCGATCACCGCGCACTCGGCGACCGCCTCGTGGCCGTACAGGACGCTCTCCACCTCGGCGGGGTAGACGTTCTCGCCACCGGAGATGATCACGTCGTTGAGCCGGTCGGAGATGCGTACGTAGCCGTCCTCGTCGGCGACGCCGACGTCTCCCGAGCGGAACCAGCCGTCCGGCGAGAGCACCTTCGCGCTCTCCTCGGGCCGCCCCCAGTAGCCGGGCATCACGTTCGGGCCCTGGACGTACACCTCGCCCGGCTCGCCGGGCCCGGCCGCGGAGCCGTCGGGCGTGACCAGGCGGACGTCCGAGAAGAAACAGGGCACACCGGCCGTGCCCGCCTTGTCGATCGAGTGCTCGGCGCCGAGGAAGAGGGCGCCCGGCGCGGTCTCGGTCATGCCGTACCCCTGCAGGAACGTCAGCCCCCGCTCCTGGTACGTCCTGATCAGCGGCTCGGGCACCGGCGCGCCACCGCACAGCAGGTGGCGCAGGCTCGACAGGTCGGCCCCCGCCCAGCGCGGCGAGCGCGCGAGGAAGCCGAACATCGACGGCACCCCGAACATCACCGTGACCCGCTCCGACGCGATCAGGTCGAACGTGCGCTCCACGTCGAACGACGGTTCCAGGACCACCCTGCCGCCCTTGAGCACGGTCGGGATCAGCGTCTGGGCCAGCGCCGCGATGTGGAACAGGGGGGCGCTGACCAGCGTCACCTCGTCGTGCGCGAAGGGCACGTCGACCAGCAGGTTGACGGTGTTCCACGTCAGGTTCCCGTGGGTGAGCATGGCGCCCTTGGGGCGGCCGGTCGTGCCCGACGTGTACATGATCAGGCACACGTCGTCCTGGCCCACGGGCTCGTCGACGGGCTCGGGCGATCCGCTCCCCAGGAGGTCGTCGTACGCGTCCGGCGGGATGTGCTCGCCCGGCAGCCCGGCGCCGTCCCGCCCCTCGCCCCGCACGAGGAGCTTCGCGTCGGCGTCCTCCAGGATGTAGCGCAGCTCGGGCGTGGCCAGCCGGGTGTTGAGCGGGACGAACACCGCGCCCAGCAGCCCCGCGGCGAAGAACGTCTCCACCATCGAAGGCTGGTTGGCCCCCAGGAAGGCCACCCGGTCGCCGCGCCGCACATCGAGACCGGACAGCGCCGAGGCCAGCCGGTACGTACGGTCGCGCAGGTCACGGTAGGTGCGATCGTGCCCGAGGTAGCTCAGCGCCACCCGCTCGGGCGTCATGCGCGCCCTGCGTGCCGGCCACGAGCCTGTCCCCTGATTCCGCATCGGCACTCCTTGACGCTCAAGCCCTCAAGTTAGGCCACTTGGCGATCGCTGTCACCGTTCTGCCCAACTTTCGTCGAGGACGGTGTCAAGGAGCCCGTCCGCGACCGCCACCGCCTCCCCTCTGAAACGCTCGTGCAGCGCGTGGCAGACCCGCTGGGCCTTCTCCGCCGGCCAGTCGTCCGGAAGGTAACGCAGCGGGAGCCGCGGATCGGCCCTGATGATCTGCAGCCAGCCGGTGAGCAACATCAGCGAGCGGGCCAGGTCGTCGGGCGCCTCGGGCGCGGGATCGGCCTGATCCCAGCGGCGCAGGAACTCCCGGTAACGATCTCCGAGGCCCTCCAGGTCGTACGCGTCGCGCACCAGGGTGGGCATGTCGGTCGGACGTCTCGGTTCGGCGGAGAAGACCTTCACGTTCGCCCCGAGGTCCTCGACCACCTCGGCGGGGTCCACCTCGCCGGGGGCGATCCAGAGCCCGTTCTGCAGCGGCCCGAATCCGGCCCAGATCAGCCGCGAGCGCAGCTCGTGCCGCTGCCGCTGCCACGACTCGGGCAGTGAGAAGCCGATCAGGGTCCAGCGGTCGTCGTCCGCGTCGTTGACCACGCCGCTGTGCCAGATGCGCCGCTCACCGTCCTTGAGCACCTCGGCGCTCGTAGGGGTCAGGCCGAAGTACATGCGCCGGCCCGAACGACGCCGGCGCAGCAGGCCGCGGCGGACCATGCGGGTCAGCGTCGAGCGCGTGGCCTCCTCGGAGATCCCCACCCTGGCGAACGCCTCGATGAAACTTCTCGACGCGACGCAGACCCCTCGACCGTATACGTGATCTCCTAGAAAGGTCAGAATCACCGATTGAGGCCGCATCCAGCCCTCCCCCAGATATTCGGCAATCTATTGACAGCCGTAATGTACCTGCCTACATTCGGGCCACACGCGACGGCTCCCTAGCGACCGAGCCGCCTCACGCAGTGAGCACGGAGGTCCTGATGCGCAGGTTGCTCCCGTCCCTGGCCGTTCTCGTGCTCGCCGTCGCCGCGTGCGGCGGCAGCGGCGGCGGCGGTGACGGGTCGAGCGCGCAAGATCCGATCAAGGTGGGGCTCATCGTCTCCCTGACCGGCAACTACACCCCGCTCGGCAGCGAGGACAAGAAGGCCGTCGAGCTGGCGGTCGAACAGGTCAACGCGCAGGGCGGACTGCTCGGCCGCACGGTCGAGCTGGTCACCCGCGACGACAAGACCGCCCCCGACCAGGGCATCGTGGCCTACAACCAGATCAAGGGCGAGATCGACGCGCTGATCGGGCCGGTCTTCTCCAACTCGGCGCTCGCGGTCGAGCCGCTCGCGCAGCGCGACAAGATGCCGTACCTGTCGCTGGCCCCCACGCAGGAGCAGGTCGACCCGGTCAAGCCGTACATCTTCGTCACCCCGGCCCTGTCCAGCATGTACGCCGAGCGCTACCTGCAGTACATCCAGGCCGAGGGCATCAAGACGGTCGCCGTCGCCTGGGACTCCAAGAGCGCCTACTCGGTCTCCGGGCACGAGGCGATGGTCGAGCTGGCCCCCAGGTACGGCGTGACGATCGCCGTCGACGAGTCGTACGAGACCACGACCTCCGACTTCAGCCCGCTGTTCCAGCACGTGCGCGACTCGCCGGCCGAGGCGCTCGTGTTCTGGGGCTCCGGCGCGCCCGGCGTGACCGCCGCCAAGCAGTACGTGTCCTCCGGGCTCAAGACGCCGTTGTTCCTGACCGGGTCGCAGGCCAGCAAGCTCTGGCTGGAGCCGATGGGTGACGCCGCGGAGGGCATGATCGTGCAGAGCGCCATCGGCGTGGTCGGCGAGCACCTGCCCGACGGCAAGCAGAAGCAGGTCATCGACCAGATGGCCACACCGTACGAGCAGAAACACGGCTATCCTCCGCCGCAGTTCGCGCAGGACGGATACAGCGCGAGCCTGCTGCTGTTCGAGGCGATCAGGAAGGCGAACAGCACCGACAAGACCAAGATCCAGCAGGCTTTGGAGAAGATGGAGCTGATCACGCCGAACGGCCTCTTCCGTTACTCCCCCACCGACCACTCCGGGCTCTCCCCGGAGTACATCTCGGTCAACACGGTGAAGGACGGCCAGTTCGTCCCCACCGAGTGGGCCGAGGAACAACTCGCCAAGACCGTCACCGCGGCGGGGTAGGGCGTGCTGGAGGTCACCGGGGTCTCGCGTTCCTTCGGGGGCGTCTACGCCGTCCGCGACGTCTCGCTGAGCGTCGCGGACGGCGAAGTCTGCGGCGTCATCGGCCCGAACGGCGCCGGCAAGTCCACGCTGTTCAACCTCATCACCGGCCACCTGGCCGCCGAGCACGGCCGGATCTCCTTCCTCGGGCACCGCGTCGACCGGCTCGCGGCGCACCGGCGGGCCAGGCTCGGCATGTCCATCGTCTTCCAGGCCGCCCGCGTCTTCCGCGGCATGACGGTCAGGGAGAACGCCATGGTGGGGCTGCACGGGTGCACCCGGGCGGGGTTCGTCTCGGCCGCGCTGCGGCTGCCCCGGCACCGGCGCGACGAGCGCGAGATCGTCGCAGAGGCCGACCGCGCCCTCAACCGCGTGGGTCTGGCCGAGTGGGCCGACCAGCCCGCCGACCTGCTGCCCATCGGCCAGCAGCGGGCGCTGCAACTCGCCCGCGCCCTGTGCGCGCGGCCCAGGCTGCTGCTGCTCGACGAGCCCGCCTCCGGCCTGCGCGGCAACGAACGCGAACGCCTCGCCACGCTGATCGAGGAACTGCGGGCGAGCGGCCTGACGATCCTGCTCATCGAGCACGACGTGGCGTTCGTGACCCGGCTCGCCGACCGCGTCGTGGTGCTCGACCTGGGGCAGGTCATCGCCGACGGCACCCCCGCCGAGGTGCGGGCCGACCCGCTGGTGCTCGCCGCCTATCTCGGACAGGCCTCATGATCGACGTCAAGGACCTGGTGGTCTCGTACGGCACCGCGACCGCGCTCGACCACCTCACCCTCACGGTGGGGCGCGGCGAGATGGTCGCCCTGCTCGGCCCGAACGGCGCCGGCAAGTCGACGCTCGCCAACACGCTCGCCGGCCTGCTCAAGCCCACCTCCGGCACCGTGCGCTCCGACGGCCGGGTGGCGCTCATCCCCGAGGGCCGCCAGCTCTTCCCCGACCTGAGCGTGGCCGACAACCTCGCGCTGGGCGGCTGGCGCTCGGGGCAGCGCGACCCCTCCCTCGTCTACGACCTGCTGCCCCGGCTCGCCGAGCTCGCCGGCCGGCGCGCGGGAGTGCTGTCCGGCGGCGAACAGCAGATGGTGGCCTTCGGCCGGGCCATGATGTCGCGGCCCGACGTGCTCGTCGTGGACGAGCTCTCCCTGGGCCTCGCCCCCACCGTGACCGCCGACCTGGCCGCCCACCTCACCGCGCTCAACTCCGAGCAGGGGCTGACCGTGCTGCTCATCGAGCAGAACGCGCGGCTGGCGTTCGAGTTGTGCCGGCGGGCGTACGTGCTGGAGTCCGGGCGGCTGGTGACCGAGGGCGAGTGCGCGGTGCTGGCCGACGACCCGCGCGTGGCCAGCGCGTACCTGGGCGGGGCGATCACATGAGCGCATCCCGGAAGGGCGGTCACATGAGAACGCGCCGGCGAGGGGCGGCCACATGAGCGCATTCCTCACCTACCTCCTGAACGGTCTGGCGGTCGGGTGCGCGATCGCGCTCATCGCCAGCGGCCTGGTCGCCATCCACCGGGTCACCGGCGTGGTCAACTTCGCCCAGGGCACGTTCGCCGTCGTCGCGGGACTGTGCACGTCCTCGCTGCTCGGCCTCGGGTTCCCGCACGGGCTGAGCGAGCTGGCCGCCGTGCTGGCCGCGGCGGTCGCGGGCCTGCTCACCGGGCTGGCCGCCATCGGCAAGCGCGGCACCACGCCGCTGTCGGCACTGATCGTCACGCTCGGCGTGGGCGTGCTCGCG
This sequence comes from Nonomuraea longispora, assembly GCF_004348345.1. Classification (GTDB taxonomy): domain Bacteria; phylum Actinomycetota; class Actinomycetes; order Streptosporangiales; family Streptosporangiaceae; genus Nonomuraea; species Nonomuraea longispora. The sequence goes on along the minus strand of NZ_SMJZ01000177.1, from coordinate 5,906 downwards.
TACGCCGTCGAGATCGTCCTGTGGGGTGACCAGCCACGCTCGGCGCCCGGCCTGGCCGGCTCGATGATCGTGGCGGGCGCGCGCATCCAGACCCAGCACCTGCTCGTCATCGGCGTGACGACGGCCACGTTCGTGCTGCTGGCGCTCTTCTTCGGCCGTACCTACCTGGGCAAGGCGCTGACGGCCTGCGCCTCCAACCCGTACGCGGCCCGGGTCGTCGGCATCGACGTCAGGAAGATGGGGCTGCTGGCGTTCGCGCTGGGCGGGCTGCTCGGCGGCATCGCCGGGGTGCTGGTGACGCCGTTGCGGCCGATCTCGTTCGACACCGACGTCACGCTCATCGTGAACGGGTTCGCCGCCGCCGTGTTCGGCGCCCTCACCCGGCCCGTCGTCACGCTCATCGGCGCGCTCCTGCTCGGCGTGGCCGAGACCATGGCCGCCGGCTACGGCTACGGCTCCCACCAGCTGGAGGTGGCCCTGGGTCTCATGCTCGTCGTCATGATCGTCCAAGCGGGCCGCCGCTCGGTCATCTCCCTGGAGTCCACATGATCAGGCTGGTGGCCGGGCTGCTGATCGCCGCCGTCACGCTCGCGCTGCCGTCCGTGCTCGACGAGAGCGCGCTGCCCGTCTACATCCTGCTCGGCCTGGCCGCCATGGTCACCGTCGGGGTGTCGCTGCTCATGGGGTACGCCGGTCAGGTCTCGCTCGGCCAGGGCGCCTTCTACGCCATCGGCGCCTACACCGCCGCGCTGCTCGCGCTCAACGGCGTGCCGCCCCTCGCGGGCCTGATCGCCGCGCCCGTGGTCGCCGCCCTGTCGGCGCTCGTGATCGGCACGCCGCTGCTGCGGCTGCGCGGGCACCACCTGGCCTTCGCGACGCTCGCCATGCAGCTCATCCTGCTGTCGCTGGCCGGTCAGCTCGAGTTCACCGGCGGCGACATCGGGCTGCAGGCCATCCCGCAGTTCTCCGTCGGGTCGTGGGAGGCGGAGGGCGCGACAACGTACGCGTACCTGACCTGGGCGGGCGTCGCGCTGGTGATGCTGGTGACGCACAACGTCATCACCTCGCGGCCCGGCCGCGCCCTGCGCGCCCTGGCCACCAGCGAGACCGCGGCCGCCTCCTCGGGGATCCCGGTCGGCCGCTACAAGCTGACCGTGTTCGCGCTGTCGGCGGCCTTCGCCGGGCTGGCGGGCGGCATCTACTGCTTCTACACCGGCTACGTGGCCCCGGGGTCGTTCCCGGTGCTCATGTCCATCCAGTACATCGTCATGGCCGTCGTCGGAGGGCTCGGCACAACGTGGGGCGCCGTCATCGGGGCGAGCGCGATCACGCTGCTCCTGCAGGGACTCAACACCCTCAGCTCGCTGCCGGGCATGCCGACGTACGCGCCGAGCGTGTTCTCGTACGCCGTCTACGCCCTCGTCCTCATCGTCGTCGTCCTCTTCCTCCCCCAGGGCCTCCTCCCCGCCGTCACCGATCGGCTGGTCCGGAGGCGAAGAGAACCATCCGTGAGAACTCGCTGACAGGGACACAGCAGCGACGCCTCAAAGTAAAGGGTTCACTATACTTTGAGGCGTGCCGTATGAGGTCCGCCTGACCGACGAGGTAGACGCATGGCTCCACGAGCCGGCTGACACCGACGTGCTCGCCTACCGGCTCGCCGACGAGCGGAACGAGCGCGCCGGAGGAGAGAAGGCGCTGGCCGAGACGCGGCGCATGATCGATGCGTATGTGCATGCATGGCACCTGGCCGAACGGCGCAAGAATGCCGGGCTCACACAGTCCGACGTAGCCGGGAGGATGGGGGTGACCAAGATGCGCGTGTCCCAGATCGAGAACGGCGATGTGGCCTCGGTAGAAGTGCTGGCCCGCTACGTCGAGGCCATCGGCGGGCGATTGGAACTGACCGCCACATTCGACGACGGAACCTATCGTATGGGCGACGCAAGCGCGGCCATGTGACCCGCCTGGGCCGCCTACGCCCCGGTCCTCATCGTGGTCGTGCTCTTCCCTCCCCCAGGGCTCCTGCCCGCCGTCACCGATCGGCTGGCCCGGAGACGGCGGGCCGATTCCGTGTGGACCCGCTGAGCCCGCTCGGCAAGGTGGCCCGTGCCGCGAAATATCAAGGAAAGGTATGACATGGCACACGACTGGCCGCCGTCACCCCCACTTCGAGCAGGGAGTAAGACGACGTGCAGCTCACCACCCCCCATTGCGGCGCGCGAACGTCGACAAGCTTGCCCAGGCTCGCCGTGGCCGGCCACTCGATGGGCGGCGGAGGTTCGCTGGAGGCCGCCGACGACCGGTCCTCGCTCCAGGCGGCCGTGCCGATCGCGCCGTGGAACCTGACGAAGAGCTGGTCGGGGCGGAGAAGGCGTACCTCGAACTGAACGGCGCCAGCCACTTCTTCCCGCAGACCCCAACACCACGATGGCCAGGTCGATGGTGTCCTGGCTCAAGCGGTTCGTCGACGACGACACCCGCTACGAGCTATTCCTCTGCCCGGCGCCCAGCGGCCTCGCCATCGAGGAATACCGCGACACCTGCCCCGGTTCCTGATCCCCGCTCCTTGGTGGTGGCCGCCTTCACAGGCGGCCACCACCAGGGGTGAGCGCCTCAGCCGGCGAACGGGATCGTGTCAGGCCGGCACGTGGCTCCGCCGGCAGGCAGCGTGCCGCCCGTCAGATAGCGGGACGTCGCCTCCACCATGCAGGTGGACTGCTGGGCCGTCACATGGCCCCAGCCCTCGTTGATCAGCAGCCGGCTGTTCGGCAGCATCCTGTGCACACGCTGGGCCGACCACAGGGGAGTGGCCGGGTCGAACCTGCTGCTCAGGATGAGCACGGGCTCGCCGGTGCGGGCGTTCCACGGGCCCTCGTGCCGCAGCTCGTTCGTGCTCTTCCAGGACACGCACGGGCTGTCGGCGTAGGCGCGCAGCGTACCGAACGGGCCCGCGCGGCGGTCGCGTTCCGTCGCGAGCTGCCCCAGCTTCCTGGCGGTCCTGGGGCCGTCCGTCTCCCCGCAGGTGACGCCAAGATAGGCGGCGGTGATCGGCGTGGTGTAGGACAGACCGCCGACGCCGATCTGCTGCAACTGCGTCACCTCAGCCGCGAGGGCCGCGCCCGGAGCGCCTGACGGATTCTCGATCGCCTCGCTGACGGCCTTCAGGAACGGCGCCCCGCCACCCTTGACGTTCCAGTACATCGGCTGGTAGAGCCACTGCCCGGTCCACGTGACCACGAACGAGTAGGTGAGAGGGACGGTGGTGCCGTCGCCCGCCTTGAGCGGCACGGGCCCCTTGCGCAGCTTCTTGAGGATGTGCTCGAAGGCCGCCTCCGGGTCACCGTCGCCGAACCCGCACCGATCGCCGCCTTCCCCGCACAGCCGGAAGAACTCCTCCAGCGTCTGCTTGGTGGCGACGTCGCTGCCGGTACGGGCCGACGGCGTGGTGCCCGGCACGCCCGTGTCTCTCCGCGTGGGGTCGATGACGCTGTCGAAGACGAACCGGCCCGTCCTGCTCGTGAAGAGGTTCGCGTAGACCATGCCGAGGTAGGTGCCGTAGGACTGGCCCAGATAGTTCAGCCGCTTCTCGCCGAGCGCCGCACGCACCACGTCGAGGTCGCGCGCTATCGCGACGCTGCTGACGTGGTCGAGCAGGGTGCCGCTCCGCGCGCGGCACATGCCCGCGTACCGGGAGTCGGCCTCGGCCCTTTTCTTCTTCTCCGCCGCCGTCAGAGGCACGTTGGACACGCCGCGGGAGAGCGCGGCCGCCTCCTCCGCGTCCTCGAAGCACTGTACGGCCGGCACGCTCCGCCCCGAGCCACGCGGATCGACACCGATGATGTCGTACCTGGCCCGCACGTCGGCGTTCACCGGGGCGGCCACTGTGCCCGCGACGATGCCTCCCAGGTAGTCGACGGCCGAGTAGCCGGGGCCGCCCCGGTTCACCACCAGGGACCCCAGCCGCCGGGCGGGATCCGCGGCGGGGATCTTGGCCAGCGCCAGGCTCACCGTCCGGCCGCGCGGACGCGTGTAGTCGAGCGGCACCTCCGCGGTGGCGCACTGCAGGCCCGGCTTGTCAGCGCACGGGGCCCATTTCAGCTTCGGCACCCGCACTCCGGTCACTCCTCCGGCCGGCACCGCCTCGGCGGCAGCCTTCCGGGCCGGCGACACGGCCGCCGAGGCGGCGCTCGGCGGCGCCGCGCCCACGGCCATCGTCAGCAACAGCAGCAGTGACCCCGCAGCGTGCATTCTCATAATGATCTTTCCCTGTCCGAGTGGCAGAACGTCACGTGAACGACCCTTCCGGACAGGGAGCGGAAGCGGCAGTAGCCCGAGTAACCAAGCGCCGATGACAACTCTCATGTGCTCTTTGTGACGTTTCGCCGTAGCGACCCCGCCGGCGCGTGCGTCAGGCGGAGGGCCCGGCGCGGCGGGGGCGGTGCCGGATCTGGCCCGCTCGGGCCGCCCGTCGCAGCAGGACGATCGTGGGGGCCAGGCAGACCAGCAGGGCGAGCAGGCTGGCCTCGGGTCCGAAGGCGCCGCCGGTCAGCGCGGACGGGCCGAACAGCGTGACGTTCAGCAGGCCGTGGGGCGGCACGTCCGATCCGGAGAGCATGACGCCGAAGACCCCGGCGTGGGTGAAGTTCCAGGCGAAGTGCAGGCCGATGGGCAGCCACAGCGAGCGGGTGACGACGTAGGCGGCGGTCGTCATGGTCCCGCCCGTGAGGGCGATCGCGAGGGCGCCCCACAGCGTGGCGTTGACGTTGACCAGGTGGGTCGCGCCGAACAGCAGCGTGGACACGACCAAAGCGATCACGGTGCCGGTGCGTTCCTCCATGATGCGGAACACGACCCCGCGGAACACCAGTTCCTCGGCGACGGCGACGCTCGCCATCATGCCCGCGGTGCCGAGAAAACCGCCGAAGGAACCCCAGGACACCTCCTGCCAACCACCGAACACCGCGATCAGCACCATCAACGCGGTGAACAGGCCGGACCCGAGCAGCGCCCCACGTCGCAACAGCGACCATCTGCCCGTCTTCTCCAGTTCGGAAATGTTCGGGCGGAGCTCGACGGTCCTGCAGAGCCGGCGGTAACAGGTCACCGCGGCGATGGCCAGGCCGATCCCCACCGGCAGGGCGAGAACCGGTACGGGAGAGACGAGCTGGTTGATCCCGGCGCTCGCCACCATCACGCCGAACAACGCGACCAGCAGGACGGGAAACCGGAACGTGCGCAACCGGTGCCGCCCCGTGGAGAGGTCGGCCTGCGGAATGGTGTTTTCCTGGGGCTCCGTGGACGCCATGCTCGCGATCCTCTCGATCAGGTTTCCGCAGTGTTCCCCGCGGTCCAAGGTGAGATTAGGGATCTGAGCAGGGCGTACCATCCCCCTGGAACGAACATTCGCGGTAGCTCTCACGAGGGATCACCGGCCGGAGAGGCCCTGGCCGCCACGCCGAAGCTGTCGGCGAGAAACGATCTTCCCGGCCTCGACCCGTCGAGGCCGGTGTGGACGAAGTCGACCGGATCGGAGAACAGGCCGTCCGTGAGCGCGCCGGCCTTTTCCGGGTCACCGACAAGCGGAGGCTCGCCGTAGGCCGCCGACGATCGTCCTCGCTCCGGGCGTGGGCTCGTAGGTTCTGCCGGGCAGTCGGCGTGGCGCACGCCGTTTGTCGTGGAAGCGGCCGTCGACCTTCTCGACCCTGCGGTTGGTCAAGGACGTGGACATGCTTCGCATCAGGGCGCCGACGCGGGCAAGGAGCTCACGCAACCGGATGTTCGTCGAGCGCGGAACGGCTCACCGGCAAAGAATCCGCCACGGCAGCGCATGTTTCCGGTGTGCACCCCTCCGCCGCCTCACCGGCCGGCAGGAAGATCGGCTCCGGGGTCGGCAGGCACGGCGG
>NZ_SMJZ01000176.1 GCF_004348345.1 Nonomuraea longispora | reverse complement strand
GCCCATGGCGGCGCCCCGGCCCCTTCGGCTGCCCCCGCCCTCCGCACCACGCCGCGCGGAGGCCATGGTGATGCCCCACCACGTGCGGCGCTCCACGCTGCGTCGCGCGTGCACGGGCGTCCGGCCCGGATCTGCGGCGTCGTGTCCTCGACGCTGCGCCGGCCGTATGGTGCGGGCGGTGGGCGCACGTCGCGGGAGGCGTACCGTTCCAGGGAGTTGGGCAGCAGAACGCGGCGTCGCGTCCGGTCGGGACGCCACGCCGCGGTTCAGGTGGCCGGGCATGAGGATGACGGTGGCGTCCTCAAGGACCCGCCACCGTCACCGTGACCTGTGCGTGCGCCGTGCTCCCCTCCTTCCGGGCTCAAAGTCCTGCGCAAACTTCTCCCGCCGGTCAGCTGTCCTTGGCGGTCCAGCGGAACGTCTTCATGCACAACACCAGCCCGCCGACGCACCAGGCGGCGAGCACGAGGGCGATCATGGGCAGCTGCCACGACCCGGCCGGTTCCAGCGCCGCCGCGTGCTCAGGCAGGAACACCGAGCGCATGCCCTGGGTCATCCACTTGAGCGGGAAAAGGGACGCGATGAACTGCAGGAAGGCGGGCACGTCGGAGAAGGGCATGTAGACGCCGGAGATGAACTGCACGATGAGGAAGGGCAGCGTGATGATGGCGTTCGCGCCGCGCGCCGACTTCGGCAGGCTGCCGACCGCGATGCCGAGGAGGGTGCAGGCCACGCCGCCGAGGGCGAGGACCCAGGCGAGGGTCAGCCACCGGTCGAGCGTGCCGGGCACGGCCACGTCGAACAGCACCACCCCGACCACGACGAGCAGGGCCACCTCGGCGACCATGCACACGAGGACCTGGATGACCTTGCCGCCGAAATAGGCGATCCGCGGCATCGGCATGCCGTACAGGCGCTTCAGCGTCCCGTCGTGGCGCTCCAGGGCGACGTTGATGCCGAGGTTCTGGAAGGTGGTGCCCATGATGCCGGCGCCGATCATGCCGGCGGTGAGGATCTGGGCGCCGGTGACGCCGTTGAAGTCCGGCTTGCCCGACTGCATCGCGCCGAGCAGCATCAGCATGATCGCCGGGAGCGAGAAGATGACGATGAACTGGCCCTTGGTGCGGAAGAAGCTCTTGAGCTCCAGCGCACCGCGCCTGAGTGCCAGCCGGGCGGCGCTGGGCAGGGGCGCGGCGGCCGCGCCGGCCATCCGTGTCGGTGGTCTTGACAACGTGGTGGTCACGAGTGATCTCCGATTAGGCCGAGGTAGACGTCTTCGAGAGACGGACGTGTCACGGTCAGCTCGGGGATCTCCCCGTCGAACTGGCCGCTGAGCTCGGCGACGACCTGCGTGGGCGTCGCCGTCTTCACGCTGTGGTCGCCGTCGGCGGTGGTCCAGCTGACGGTCGCCATGGCCTGCGAGCGTCCTGCCAGCGTGGACGGCTCGCCCAGCGCCACGACCTTGCCCTGCACGATGACGCCGACCCGGTTGGCCAGCGCTTCGACCTCGTCCAGGTAGTGGGTGGTCAGCAGGATGGTGGTGCCCTCGTCGGCCAGCCGGGAGATCAGGCTCCAGAACTGGCGGCGGGCCTCGGGGTCGAAACCGGTGGTCGGCTCGTCCAGGAACAGCAGTTCGGGGTTGCCCAGCACGCCCAGCGCCACGTCGACCCTGCGCCGCTGGCCTCCGGACAGGTTGCGGGTGCGGGCGTCCGCCTTGCCGGTGAGCCCGACGAGTTCGATCACGTGCTCGGGGTCGCGGGGCCGCGGGTAGTAGTGTGCGTAGTGGTGGACCATCTCGCGTACGGTCATCTCGGCCGCGTCGGTGGCCGACTGCAGCACCATCCCGAGGCGGGAACGCCAGGCCCGGCCGGCCACGCCGGGGTCCTCCCCCAGCACGCTGACCTCGCCGGCGTCTCGCCGGCGATGGCCTTCCAGGATCTCAACAGTGGTCGTCTTGCCTGCGCCGTTGGGGCCGAGGAGCGCGAACACCTCGCCACGGGCGATATCCAGGTCAACGCCGTCGATGGCGACCACGTCGCCGTATCGCTTGCGCAGCTCACGCACGCGCACCGCTGTATCGCTCATGCATTCAGAGTTGGGGATCAGCGACGCGTACGACACCCCTAATCAGCGTTTCACCTGGTCGGAAAGCCAATTCGCAGGTCGCACCCGGAATCGGGCGGCTGACCCCCTATCAACCGTTCGGGGGATGTCGCACACGTCGGATCCCGATGATTCTTTAAACATGACAGTCATCGAAATCGAGGGCATGAGTAAAAGCTACAAAGGCCGCCACGTTCTGACTGATGTATCCCTGCAGGTCGAGCAGGGCGAGATCTTCGGCATCGCCGGCCCCAACGGCGCCGGCAAGACCACCACCGTGGAGTGCATGTCGGGCCTGCGCGAGCGGGACGGCGGCGTCCTGCGGGTGCTGGGCCTCGACCCGCAGCGTGACCGTCGCGAGCTGCTCCCCCGCATCGGCGTGCAGCTCCAGGAGGCCGCGCTGCCTGACGCGCTCAAGGTGGGCGAGGCGCTGAAGATGTACGCGTCCTTCTACGACAAGCCCGCCGACTGGCGCAAGCTCATGGACGAGTGGGGGCTGGCCGACCGGCAGCGTTCCAGTTTCGCGAGCCTGTCGGGCGGCTGGAAGCAGCGCCTGTTCATCGCGCTGGCCCTGGTCGGCAACCCGGAGGTCGTCTTCCTCGACGAGCTGACCACCGGACTCGACCCGTCCGCCCGCCGCATGACGTGGGGCCTGGTCCGCGAGGTGCGCGACCGCGGTGTGACCGTCGTGCTGGTCACCCACTTCATGGACGAGGCCCAGGCGCTGTGCGACCGCATGGCGATCATCGACCAGGGCCGCGTCATCACCCACGGCACCCCGGGTGAGCTGATCACCCAGGGCCGTACCGAATCACTCGAGGACGCGTACTTCGCGCTGACGGGAGGGCAGGCGGCATGAAAGGCATCACGCAGGTCGTCGCGGTCGAGCTCAAGCTGATCATCAGGGATCCGATGTCGGCGTTCTTCGCGCTGGCCTTCCCCACGATCATGATCTGGGTCAAGCTGCGCAGCGGCAAGCCCCTTCCCGGCGGACTGCCGTCGGTCGACGCCAACGTGCCGATGCTGAGCATCTTCGTCATCGGGCTGGCCACGCTGGTCATCCTGCCGGCCACGCTGGCGCAGTACCGTGAGCGCCGGGTGCTGAAGCGGCTGCTCGCCACCCCCGCCTCCCCCGGCATGCTGTTCGGCGCCCAGTGGATCGCCCACATGCTGATGGCCCTTCTCGGCACGGCGCTGCTCATCGCCATCGGCGCCATCGGCTACGACCTGTCAGCCCCGGCCAACCCGGGCATCGTGGTCCTGGCGTGGGTCCTCGGCGCGCTGAGCCTCAGCGGCATCGGCTTCCTGCTCGGCGCCGTCGTCCCTTCCGGCCGCACCGCGACCGTGCTCGGGCTGAGCGTGTTCTTCCCGATGGTGTTCATCTCCGGCGCCGTGATCCCCCGCGAGTCGATGAGCGGCTCGATGCGGGCCATCGGCGACATGCTGCCCATGGCGCCTGCCGTGCAGACGATCCGCAACGGCTGGGAGGGCCACGCCGCCTCTCCCGTGGCGATGCTGGTCATGGTGGGCATCTGCCTGGTCACCGCGGGTGTCGCGGTCAAGGCGTTCCGGTGGTAAGCAGCGCCCGCCGTGAAGGGTCGGGATCGGTGGTCACCTCCACCGGACCCGGCCTTTCGCGTTGGGACCGGGTGTGGCCCGCGCTGCCCTACCTGTTCATCCTGCTGCCCGCCGGCTTCTCGCTCGCGCAGAACTGGCGGCTGGAGACGCTGGTGCTGGCGTCGTTCGCGATGGCCTGGCACTGGTTCCTGATCGGCGTGCACCCCGAATGGACCAGGCACCCGGTGGTGGCGGTCGTCTACTTCGTCATCCTGCTCGCCGCCATCGGGGCGCTGGTCAGCATCGACTCGGTGTTCACGGTGACCGGCCCGGCGGCGTTCATCCAGTCGTTCAGGCTGCTGCCCCGGTGGTGGGCCTACGGAGGGGTGGCCGCGACGGCCGGCGTGCTGGTCTCCATGCGGCCGGAGGCCGGGCGCAGCCCCGGCGAGATGTTGTTCTCCTTCCTGATCGCGGCGTTGATCGCCTCGGCGATCGGACTGGTCATCCAGACCATCTCCGACCAGAACGAGAGCCGCAAGGTGATGATCGAGCAGTTGCGGGAGACCGGCGCCAAGCTGGCCGCGCTCGCGGAGGAGAACGCGAGCCTGCAGGCCCGGCTGCTGACGCAGGCCCGCGAGGCGGGGGTGCTGGGCGAGCGGCAGCGCATGGCCAGGGAGATCCACGACACGATCGCGCAGGGGCTGACCGCCATCGTCACGCAGATCGAGGCCGCCGAGGAGGCGATCGACGACACGCCGGCCGCGCTCGCCCGCCTCGACACCGTACGCACGCTGGCCAGGGAGAACCTCAACGAGGCCCGCAGATCCGTGCAGGCGTTGCGCCCGGCGCCGCTGGCCGGATCGCAGTTGCCCGCCGCCGTGCGGGACGTCGCCGACAGGTGGTCGGAGACGACCGGCGTGACCGCCTCCCTGTCGGTCAACGGCGACGCCCGGCCGCTGCACGCCGAGGTGGAGATCACGCTGCTGCGGGTGGCGCAGGAGGCGCTGGCCAATGTCGCCAAGCACGCTTCGGCCGGACGAGTTGCTCTCACCCTGTCGTACATGGAAGATGTCGTGGTGCTGGATGTACGCGACGACGGAGCCGGATTCGTCCCCGGGCCGGCCGACATCTCCTCAAACGCGCCCGCCTCCGAGGCAGGCGGCTTCGGGCTCATCGCGATGCGCCAGCGCGTGACCAGGCTGGCCGGCGACTTCGAGATCGAGTCTGCGCCCGGCGAGGGCACCGGCATCTCGGCGACCGTGCCGGCCATCCCCGCCGACGCCGTGTCCGGACCGTCCGACCGCCTCAGAGACGCCGGGTGACCCATGCCGATTCGCCTGATCATCGTGGACGACCATCCGGTCGTCCGCGACGGACTGCGGGGGATCTTCACCGACGACGAGTTCGAGGTCGTCGGCGAGGCGGGCGACGGTTTCGAGGCGCTGGCGGTGGTCCAGCGCACCAACCCCGACGTCGTGCTCACCGACCTGCGCATGCCGAAGATGAACGGCGCCGAGCTCATCCGCCGGCTGCGTGAGCAGTCGCCCGGCGTCCGCGTGCTCGTGCTGACCACGTTCGACAACGACGTGGACGTGCTGCCCGCCATCGAGGAGGGCGCGACCGGCTATCTGCTCAAGGACACCCCGCGCGCCGAGCTGCGCAGCGCGGTGCAGGCCGCGGCGCGCGGCGAGACGGTGTTGTCGCCGTCGGTGGCGGGCGTGCTGACGCAGAAGATCCGCGCGCCGCAGCAGCAGATGCTCAGCCGCCGCGAGCTCGAGGTCCTATCGCTCATCTCCCGGGGCGCGACCAACCGCGACGTCGCCAGGAAGTTGTTCATCACCGAGGCCACCGTGAAGACGCACCTGCTGCACATCTTCGCCAAGCTCGAGGTGAACGACCGCGCCGCCGCCGTCGCCGCCGCCTATGAGACCGGCCTGCTCAGGCCCGGTGCCGACGGCTGATTAAGGGCGCCTAGGGGTGGGCCGCCCACCGGTCATTTCGTACCGTTGAAGAGGCGGCCGTTCCCTCTTTTCCCTTTTCTCAGCGATGAGTCAGGTAACGGGTCAGAGCCTGACCTTCGGGTTTTCCTTTCCCTGACTTGTGTCTTCGGCCTGCCGCCGAATCGGAATGGAGATCGCGTATGAACACGCTTGCCCTGGCTGATCCGAAGGCCGAACTCGACATCGTCGGTGGAAAAGGCGCATCGCTCGCCCGCCTCGCCAGGGCGGGCCTGCCGGTGCCGGCGGGCTTCCACGTCACCACCGGCGCCTACCGCGCGTTCGTGACCGGCCACGGCCTGCGCGACGCCGTGCTCACCGGCGACGCCGAGCAGATCCAGGCGCTGTTCGCGGCCCGCGAGCTGCCGCCGGAGATCGCCGGCGACATCCTGGCCGCGTATGCCGAGCTGGGTGACGAGCCGGCAGTAGCGGTGCGGTCGTCGGCGACCGCTGAGGACCTGCCGGGCATGTCGTTCGCCGGCCAGCAGGACAGCTATCTCAACATCCGCGGCTCAACGCAACTCCTCGACGCGGTCAGACGTTGCTGGGCCTCCCTGTGGACCGACCGGGCCATCGCCTACCGCGACCGCCACGGCATCGCGCGCGACGAGGTGGCCATCGCCGTCGTCGTGCAGGAGCTCGTACCGGCCGACGCCGCCGGGGTGCTGTTCACCGAGGACCGCGACCGGCTGACCATCAACGCCGCCTGGGGCCTGGGCGAGGCGGTCGTCGGCGGCCTGGTGACGCCCGACACGATCACGCTCGACCGGGCCGGGCGCACCGTCGTCGACGAGACGATCGCCTCCAAGACCGTCATGACCGTGCGCACGCCCGAAGGCACCCGCGAGGACCCCGTCCCGCCGGGGCTGCGCGACGAGCCCGTGCTCACCTGGGCCCAGGCCGAGCAGCTGGCCGAGCTGGGGATGACGATCGAGGAGCTCTACGACCGCCCGATGGACGTCGAATGGGCGCTGCACGACGGGCGCCCCCACATCCTCCAGGCGCGGCCGATCACCGGCACGCGCGAGGAGTGGAACGACTCGCTCAAGGGCGACTACCTGTGGAGCAACGGCAACCTGGGCGAGGCCATCCCCAGCGTCATGACGCCGTGCACCTGGTCGCTCGTGCAGGCGTTCATCGCCGAGATCATGGTCACCGGCGACCTCGGCGGCCACCCGATGTGCGGCAACATCGGCGGCCGCGTCTACATGAACATGAGCGTGAACGCCTCGCTCGGCAAGGCCCTCGGCATCACCAAGAAGATCGAGGCCACCCAGGAGCCGATCTACGGCAGGGTGCCGGAAGGTGTCGAGACGCCGCTGCTGCCGATGACGCGCTGGCAGACCCTCAGGGCGGCCAGGCCCATGCTGGGCGGACGCCGCGAGATCCAGAAGCTCGTGGAGCACATCCCGGCCTACATCGCGGACGCGGAGCGGCGTACGGAGGAGATCCGCGCCGCGATCGCCGTCAGTGACGACCTGGCCGCGCTGTGGGAGAGCGACGTCGAACCGAGATTCACCCAGTGCAACCGCATGCTCGCCGCCGCGGCCCGCCAGGACGCCGGCTCGCTCATCTACCTCGGCGCCCAGCTGGCCGAGCTGGTCGGTGAGGCCGACGCGACCGTGCTGATGTCCGGCATCCAGTCGGGAGAGGGCCGGCTGGAGAGCCTCGGCCCGCTGCTCGGGCTGGCCCGGCTCAAGCGGGGCGAGATGACCCGCGACGAATACGTCCGCGCGTACGGCCACCGTTGCCCCGACGAGTTCGAGATCTCGGTGGCCCGGCCCGTGGAGGACCCGGCGTGGCTCGACGACCAGCTCGCCGGGCTCACCGTCGACCCGTCCGAACTGCTCGACCGCCAGATCGAGGCGAGCGAGGCCGCCTGGCGGCGTTTCCGCGAACGCCATCCGAGGAAGGCCGAGAAGTTCCGGCGCAGGATCGACCGCTGGGAGGCCATCGTGCGCTCCCGTGAGGAGACCCGGTCGGAGATGATGCGGGGCTTCTGGATGGTGCGCGACTTCGTGGTGCGGGCCGGCGAGGTGACCGGGCACGGCGACGACCTGTTCTTCCTGACCATGGACGAGATCATCGACGTGCTGCGCGGCTCCGGCCGGCCGCTGACGCGGGTGGCGGGACGGCGGGCGGCGTACGAGCTGTACCGGTCGCTGCCGCCCTACCCCGGCATCATCCGCGGCCGGTTCGAGCCGGAGCGGTGGGCCGCCGATCCGGGCCGCCGCGGCGACGTGTTCGACGCCGCCGCCACGGTGGTGCCCCCGTCGCAGAGCATCAGCGGGTTCCCCGGCGCGTCCGGCGTGGTCGAGGGCACCGCCCGGGTGCTCACTTCCGTGGCGGACGGCGACCGGCTGGGCGAGGGCGAGATCCTCGTGACGACCGTGACGAACGTGGGCTGGACGCTGCTCTTCCCGCGTGCCGCCGCGGTGGTCACCGACGTCGGGGCGCCGCTGTCGCACGCCGCGATCGTCGCGCGTGAGCTGGGCATCCCCGCCGTCGTCGGCACCAGGAACGCCACCATGCTGCTGCGGGACGGCGACCGGATCCGCGTCGACGGGAGCGCCGGCACCGTCGAGGTGATCCGGGAGCGAGCGGGCGAGCTCGTGATGAGCTGAACGTCGGGGGACGTGCCAAGGCGCCGGGCTCAACGGGGAGCCCGGCGCCTTTCGTGCGTTCTCGTCGTGGCGGGTTCTCAGCGGGTCGCGGTGAGCATCCGCATCCCGAGCGGCAGGTCGATCAGCCGGCCGGGGGTCAGGTCCGCGTCCTCCAGCAGCGCGCGATACTCCTCCTCGGTGCGCTCCCGCCCTCCCGTCATCACCATCATGTGCAGGTCGAAGGCGAGCGGCACGTACGAGCCGCGGCCGACGACGCGCTCGATGATCAGCAGCTCGGCGCCGGGCTCCATCGCCTTGGCGCAGTTGCCCAGCAGGGCGGCGCAGCGTTCGTCGTCCCAGTCGTGCAGAATGCGCGAGAGCACGTAGACGTCGCCTCCCTCGGGGACGCACGAGAACAGGTCGCCCCCGGTCAGCTCGCACCTGTCCAGCACGCCCATCCGCGCCAGGTGCTCCGGCGCGGCGGCGACCACCTCGGGCAGGTCGAACAGCACGCCTGTGGCCTCGGGATTGCTCCGCAGGACCGTGCCCAGCAGCGCGCCCGTGCCGCCGGCGAGGTCGACCACGCGGCGCGGCCCGGAGAAGTCGTACGCCTCGGGCACTCCGCGGAAGAAGGACGCGCCCGCCGCCATGCCCGCGTTGAACACCGACGCCTTGGCGGGATCGGCGGCCAGGTGCGCGAAGATGGGCTCGCCGTGGACGTGTTCGAACGCCGACTCGCCGGTGCGTACGGCCTGGCCCAGGCCGTTCCATGCGGCGGCGAAGGAGTCCTCGCCGTAGAGGGCGGCGAGCGGGCCCAGGTCGTCGCGGCGCAGCCGCGCCCCCATCGGGGTCAGCCCGTACGCGCCGTCGTCGCCGCTGTCGGCCAGTCCCACCCCTTCCAGCAGGCGGAGCAGGCGGTGCATGGCCCCGGGATGCGCGCCGACCTCGGCGGCGACCTCCGCGGGGGTCAGGCGGCGCCCGTCGAGGGCGTCCACGACCCCGAGCCGGACGGCGACGAAGGTCGCCTGCGCCACCCATCCTCCGGTGAGGATGCGCATCAGCTCTTGGTCCATCTTGTCCTTCCTAGGGGGTCAGGGACGCCCAGGCCGACGTGACCGCGCGCGGCAACTCCGCGATCACGTCGTCCTGGCGTGGCACGAGGTAGAAGTGGTCGCCGCCGAGCACGCGAACGGTGCAGCCGGCCCTGGTCAGCTCGCCCCACCGCGCCGCCTGCTCGGCGGTGACCTCGGGGTCGTCGTCGCCGAGCAGGGCGGTGACGGGGCAGGCGAGCACGCCTCCGGGGCGATGCCGGTAGGTCTCGTCGAGCCGGTAGTCGTTGCGGATGGCGGGCAACGCCAGCTCGCGGATGTCGGGGTCGGCCATCAGCTCGGGCTCGACGCCGCCGAGGCCGACGATCTCGCCGATCAGCTCGTCGTCGGAGCCCGCGTGCGTGTCACTGTGGCGGTGCTCGTGAGGGGGGTGCCGACCGGAGGCGTACAGGTGTGTCACGCCGCGGCCCCTGGCCTCCAGCGTGCGCGCCACCTCGTACGCGATCAGCGCTCCCATGCTGTGCCCGAACAGCGCGACCGGCCGGTCGAGCAGCGGGGCCATCGCGTCGGCGACGCGCTCGGCCAGGTGGTATGCGTCGTCGACGAACGGGTCGGCGCGGCGGTCGCCCCGCCCCGGATACTGCACGGCTCGCACCTCGACGGAGTGCGGCGCCGCCGCGTGCCAGCCTCGGTAGAAGCTCGCCGAGCCGCCGGCGTGGGGGAAGCAGAACAGCCGTAACGACGCGTACGGCCTGGGCTGGTAGCAGTGGAACCAGTTCATGCGAACTCCGTCGCGGACAGGGGTCGGGGTGCCGTCTGGACCAGCAGCTCGGGCCGGCCGATCGCCGCGGTGGCGTCCTGCCACAGGCGGCTGAGCGTCAGGTGGTACTGGCCCTGGCGCAGCGGGTCGCGGCCGTCCTCGGCGGCCTCGCGCAGCCCGGTCAGCGCACGGCGCACGCCGTCGGGCCAGAGCCTGGTGACGATGTCGGCGAACGTCGGCGCCTGCGCCGGCCCGATCGTGGTGGCGCTCGGCAGGCTCAGGTGCTCGGCTCCGGTGTCGAAGCGGTCGTCGGCGTCGCGCCCGACGTACATCCGCGGGGTCCACACGACCGGGCCGTGCGTGTTGACCAGGGTCAGGTTGCCGCCCTCCGTGCCCACCGTGATGCGGTGCAGCAGGTGGAGGTGGGCGTCGGGGTCGTTGGGCGCGATCTGGTTCTGCACCCGGAGGGTGAGGGGCACTCCTCCGACCGTACCCGTGACGCAGGAGAAGGGCGTGCCGGGGGCCGTGGCGGTGAACGTCCAGGGGCGCAGGCCTCCCATGGCCTGGCCGAGGATGTCGAACAGGGCGTAGGCCACGTGCACGCTGCAGGCGGCGTCGACGTAGAGCGGCTGCTGGAGCTCGCGCAGGCGGCGGGCGGCGTCGATGAATCGGCGCACGGGGTCCAGGTGCACGTAGAGGGTGTTGACGTGGTGCACCGCGGACGCGGCCCTGGCCGTGCGCAGGGTGCGGGCCAGCTCGTCGGCGTGGACGGGGTGTTCCTGGAGCACGTGCACGCCCCGGGACAGCAGAGCCGCGGCCAGCTCGCTGCCCTCGCCGCCGACGACGCCCGACCGTACGACCACGCAGGCCAGGTCCGCGAGCCGCGGCACCCGGTCGGGGTCGGTGACCAGCGGGACGCCGTGCTCCCTGGCGTACGCGGCGGACCTGTCGCTGCCGCGGGCCAGGATGCCGGTGAGTTCGAAGGGGCCGTCGCGCATGGCCGACAGGTAGATCTGGCCGAACTTCGTCCCGCACACCACGACTCGTTTCACAGCGCGCCCTCCTCGAACGCCGGCGCGGCCAGGTCGATGGGGGCGACCGCGTCCGTGATCTCCGCCGTCGCCACGCCCTCCAGGTCCGCCAGCACCCTGACCGGGTCGAGCACGGCGTCGGCGTGGTGCAGCCCGGCCGGTACGTCGCCCGCCAGCACGGCCCGCGCGGCGTGCGCGGTGACGGCGGCGGTCAGCGCGTACGAGTCCGCGGTGCGTACGACCAGGGTGCTCGTGCCGTGCGCACCGGTCAACTGAAAAAGCAGCACATAGTACGGTGTGCGCCCCGCCAGTTCGAGCTCGGCGATCCGGGCCAGCTCGGCGGCCGACGTCGCGGTGCTCGCGCCGGCGAGGACCCTGTCGCCGGTCATGACGTTGTACCAGCGGGCCTCGGCCAGCCCGAGCTCGGCGGCGACCCGTTCCGCCTCGACGCTCAGGTAGGGGTAGGCGGTGACGGGTCCGGGGAAGTAGGGCAGCTCGACGTCGTGGGCGGGGGTGAGGGCACGCGCGACCTTGCCGCCGTCCCGCCACCCGGCCAGCGCCGCGCCCTGCTCCTCCTGACCGGCGAGCAGGAAGTCCCCCGCCGCCGCCGGAGTGAGCCGGTCCAGCCCTCCGGTGTAGACGTCGAGCCTTTCCGCCGGGCCGCCGTGCGGGGAAGCGAGCGCGGCGAGGTGACGGGGCAGCAGGCCGGTGAGGCCGGGGAGCATCCCGGCGGAGATCACCCCGGTACGGCCCCCCGTGGCCGACAGCGCCGCGGCGTCGCCCGCGGCGTCCACGTAGTCCGCCCCCGCGGCGAAGGCGGCCCGTGCCACCCGGTCCCGCAGCAGGTACGACGGTCCCGCGCAGTTGACGACGATCCGGCAGCCCCGGCAGAAGCGGGCGAGCCCGTCCGGGTCGAAGGCGTCCACCTGCCACGCCTCGCCGTCGCCGTCCAGCGCGTCGGCGACGAACTTCCGCGCCGCCGCGCCGTCGCGCCCGCCTATCCGCACGTTCCCGGCGCGGCCGGTGAGGAGGAGGGCGGTGGTGGCGCCGACCGTGCCGTAGCCGCCGAGCACGCCGATCACGGCGTCCCCCCGGTGATCAGTTGGGCGACTCCGGCGGCGTGGCCCTGGTCGAGGCAGGTGAAGTGGTCGCCCTCGACGTCGCGCACGACGAGCCGTCCGAGGCAGAGGTCCTGCCAGAACTCCGTCATGTCGTCCTGGAGGGTCGGTACGAGGTTGGTGACGCCGCTCTGGCGCAGGAAGGTGATGTCGCCCGCGTACGGCTCGGGGTCGTAGTGGGTGACGGCGGTGAAGCTCTGCCTGAAGACCCGGTAGGCGAGGTCGACGCGCTCGGGCGGGTGGTCGAGGCCGCGGGCGACGGCGGCGAGGCGGTCGGCGGGCGGAGTGGCGGACAGCGCGGCGAAGCGGCTGCCGATCGCGGCGAGGCCGGGGTCGGCGGAGGAGGCGAGCGCCGCGATGGCGCCCTCGCCGACGTGTCCTGGCGAGGTGTCCAGCACGGCCCGCAGGGCGCGGTCCAGGTCCTCCCTGGGGTAGCCGAGCGTGGCGGGGTCGAGCCCGCACGCCTGGGCGAAGCCGTACTCGAGCATGAGCCGGTCGCTGATCCGGTAGGGGAAGCGGGAGCTGCTGATGACGGTGAGCTCGTCGACGGTGGCGCCGGCCTCGGTGAGCCGCCGGGCGACCTCGGTGGCGATCAGCCCGCCCATGCAGTAGCCGACGATGTGGTAGGCGGGTGCGTCCTCCTTGAGCAGCACCTGCGCGTACGCTCCGGCCAGCGACTCCACGGCTGCGGCGGGGTCGAGCTCCAAGTAGTGTCCGGCGTCGTTGATCACGAGGCCGAGCAGGGGCCCGCCGGACAGCTCGGGGGTGAGCGCCCGGTAGGGGGTGAGGGTGCCGGTGCCGTCGTGGAGCAGCACCCGCACCGGGCCCTGCCCGCCGGCCAGGCGGACGAGCGGGCTGACCTGCGTCCTCGACAGGCCGCGGTCGCGGTCGTCGCGGGCCTGGCGGAGGTGGGCGGCGAGCGCGGCGACGGTGGGCTGGTTGACGAGCTGGCGGACGAGGCTGTCCCAGTAGAAGTTGTGCGCTTCCGGCAGTTCCTCGCGTACGCGGCCGGCCAGGCGGGTGACCAGCAGGGAGTCGCCGCCGAGCGCGAAGAAGTCCTGGTCCCTGCCGACCTGCTGGAGGCCGAGGAGTTCGGCCCAGAGGGCGGCGAGCCGCCGTTCGAGGTCGTCGCGCGGCTCCTCACCCGCCGGTGTGCTCTCACCGGCCGTACGGGGCAGCAGGGACCGCAGCCCCGCCCTGTCGATCTTGCCGTTGTCCGTGAGCGGCAGTTCGTCGACCACCTGCACGTGCGACGGGATCATGTAGTCGGGCAGCCGCTCACCGAGGAACGCCCGCAGGTCCGCGAGGTCGATGTGCTCCCGGTCGGCGGGGAAGCGGGCGGCGAACACGCACTGCCCCAGCGACGCCAGCGCATCGCCGGGGCCCGGTAGGCAGGCCATGGTGGTGGCGCCGGCCGCGGCGAGCAGGTCGAGCCACTCCTCGCGGGCGACGAACGTGCGGTCGCGGCCCTGCCGTACGTCGGCGTAGTCGTGCGGGTTCATCAGGAACTCCATCGAGCTCATGATCTGCACGTGCTCGCGGGTCGTCTCGATGAACACCAGCCATCCGCCCGGCGCCAGCAGCTCGCGGAACCTGGCGAGCACGGCGGCGGCGTCGTGCGAGTTGTGCAGCACGTTGGCGCAGAGGATGACGTCGAAGGAGTTGGGCTCGTACCCCTGGGCGCGGTAGTCGGCGTTGATGTCGAACAGGCCGTAGCGCACCCATGGGTGCTCGGCGAAGCGTTCGGCGGCCTGGCCGAGGAAGAACCGCGACAGGTCGGTGAAGAGGTATTCGACGTAATGCCCGGCGAGTTCGGGGATGAGTTCGGCGCTGGTGCCGCCGACGCCCGCCCCGGCTTCGAGGACCCGCAGCGGCCCGCCCGTGTGCCGCTCGGCGACGCGGCCGATGACGGCGCGCACGATGCGGTTGACGTACCTGCTGAGCACGTTGTCCTTGTAGGCGCCCTCGGCGGTCTCCATCTCGCCTTCGGGGAACAGCAGTTCGCGGGCGTCGAGCTCGCCGCGCATCAGCTCGGGCAGGTGCGTGGTGCTGACGCGTAGGAACCCGATGAGCTCGGCGCCGTAGTCGAGCCCTTCCGCGAGGGTTTCGACGCGGCGCCACAGCGGTTCGAGCGCGGCGGGTTCGCGCAGGTCGTGGTAGCGGCCGTCGTCGTCGCGGCGGATGCGGCCGCGCTCGTGCAGCGCGGCGAGCCAGCGCCGGACCAGCCGGTGGTGGCCGGGCGCGACCCGGGCGGTCTCCAGGATCTCCGCCAGGTCGTGTACGGCGTCGCCGGCGAACAGCCCGGCCGCGCGCAACGCCCCCGCCATCGAGGTGAGCGCGATCTCGTCGAGCGTCTCGGCGACCGCCACCACGCGCTCCAGGTCGACGCCGTCGAGTGCGGCGTGGGCTGCCGCCTCGGCCGCGGCGGCGACGCCGGGCTCGTCGCCGCCGTCCTCTTCCTTCCGTACGGCCTGCGCGAAGCCGACGAGACGGCGTTCGAGCGCCCGGTCGCCATCGACGATCACGGTGCCGGCGGCGACCGCCGGGTGCGCCTGCAGCGCGGTCTCCACCTCGGCCAGCTCGATGCGGTGACCGCGGATCTTGACCTGGGAGTCCTCCCTGCCGAGGAACTCGATGGTGCCGTCGGGTCGGTAGCGGCCCAGGTCGCCGGTGCGGTAGAGACGTTCGCCCGCGTGGCGGACGAACCGTTCGGCCGTCCTGGCCTCGTCGCCGAGGTAGCCCATGGCCACGCCCGCGCCGCCGATGTACAGCTCTCCCGGCACCCAGTCGGGGCTGGGCCGCATGCGGGAGTCGAGCACGTGGAAGGTCTGGTTGGCCAGCGGCCTGCCGTACGGGACGCTCACCCAGCCGGGCAGCGGGTCGCCGATGGGGTGGTGGATGGACCAGATGGCGGCCTCGGTGGCGCCGCCCAGGCTGATCACGTCGAGGCCGGGCAGGAGGCGGCGGATCTGGCCGGGCAGCGCGACGGGCACCCAGTCGCCGGACACCATGGCCAGCCGCAGCGCGGGCAGCCCGGCCGTGGGCTCGGCGTCCAGGTAGTGCTGGAGCATCTGGAGCTGCGCGGGCACGGAGTTCCACAGGGTGACCTCGTGCCGGGCGGCGAGATCGGCCCAGTGGGCGGGGTCCCCTCTGCGCGCCGGGTCGGGCAGCACCAGCGCGCCGCCGGTGGCGAGCGGCCCGAAGACGTCGTAGACGGACAGATCGAAGCCGAGGTTGGCGAGGCCGAGCACGCGGTCGTCCTGGCCGACGCCGAAGCGGGCGTTGATGTCGTCGATGGTGTTGCGGGCGGCCTGGTGGCTGATCATCACGCCTTTGGGCACGCCGGTGGAGCCGGAGGTGTAGATGACGTACGCGAGGTCGCCGGGCCGCCGCGGGACCTCGGGCGGCGCCGTACCGGTGGCCGGCAGGGTGTCCACGGGGATCCAGCCGTCCTGCGCGCGCCATGACTGGGTGAGCACCAGGCGGGCGGAGGCGTCGGCGAGGATGCGGTCGCGCCTGGCGGGCGGCTGGCCGGTGTCGACGGGCAGGTACGCGCCGCCGGCCATGAGGGTGCCGAGCACGGCCACGACCTGCTCGGCGCCCTTGTCCATGACGACGGCCACGATCTGCCCGGGTTCGTGGCCGGCCGCGCGGAGCGTGCGGGCCACGGCCGTCGCGCGGGCGAGCAGGTCGCCGTACGTCAGCGAGCCCTGGGGGGTGACGACGGCGGTGCGGCCGGGTGTGCGGCGGGCCTGGGCCACCACCTGGTCGTGCAGCAGCCCGTCGGGGAGCGGCGCGGCGGTGGCGTTGGCCTCGGCGCGGCAGCGGGCCTGGGCGGCGGGCAGGCCGACGGGCGACATGGAGGCCCACGTCTCCTCCGCCGCCAGATCGTCGAGGAGCGCGGTGAAGGCGGCGAACATGTCGTCCACGAGCCCGTCGGGGAAGACGCCCGCGCGCACGTCCCAGTTGACGAGCAGCGCGCCGCGGTGCTCCTTGACCTGGCAGTCGATCCACACCTGGGGCGTCTGGCTGATGCCGTACTCGGGGCTGCCGTGCTCGGCCTCGTCCTGGCCGAGGCCAATGGCGCTGGTGAACACCACCGGCATCAGCGCGGCGTCGCGCCCCCGCCTCCTGGCCAGCTCGCGCATGACCTCGATGCCGCCGCAGCGGCGGTGCTCCATGTCGGCGAACAGCTGCTCGCCGATGGCGCGGGCACGGTCGCCGAACGGCCGGTCGGGCGTGGTGTCGACGGCGAGCAGGTTGAGCGTCGTGAAGTCGCCCACCACCTGGTCGATCGACGGGTGCAGGGGCGGGCGGTCGAGCAGCGTCAGGTTGAGCGTGAAGGCGGGCCTGCGGCTCCACCGCCCGATGACCTCGGCGTAGGCGGCCAGCACGGCCTGCGACGGCGTGGTGCCCGCCGCCGACGCCCTGGCGCGCAGCCCGGCCCACCGCTCCGGCTCCACCCGGCTCTCCCAGCGCTGGAACCTCGCCTCCGCCTGCTGGTCGAGCGCGGGCAGCTCGGGCGCCGGGGGCAGGTCGTCGACGCGGGCCCACCAGTAGGCGCGGTCGCGGTCGTACCGGCCGCTCTCGCGCTGGGCGCGCAGGGCCAGCACGCAGTCGCGGAAGCCGACGGGGACGGGCGGCAGGTCGGCGCCCGGGTCCTCGTGCAGGCGGTGCAACTCGGCCAGCAGCAGCTGGATGCTGACGTAGTCGGCGATGAGCAGGTCGATCGAGGCGTGCAGGAGCGCGCCGCGGTCGGTGAGCGAGACCCGCAACTCGAACAGGGGCCAGCTGCCCGCCGGGTAGAGGGTGTGCGCCATCTCGTCGCGGATGGCGGCCAGCCGTTCCTCCGGGTCGGTGCCGCGCAGGTCGCTCACCCGCACCTCGTAGGCGGGCACCTCGGCCAGCACCTGCTGGTGGCCGTCGGGGTGGATGACGGCGCGAAGCATGTCGTGCCGTTCGACCAGCGTGCGCCACGCCGCCTGGACCCGCTCGGGGTCGAGTTCGGGGAAGGCCACCTCGACGTAACCGTGGCAGGCGACGCCGCCGTAGCCGAAGGCGTCGTTGCGGCCGAGCAGGTACGCCTGCTGCACGTCGGTGAGGGGGAAGGGGTCGAGGCGGTGTCCCGGGTCGGGGCGCACGGTCTCGGCCTCGGCCTCGCGACGCAGGTGGGCGAGGATCTGGGGCTTGGCACCGAGCAACGCCGCGCGGCGTTCCTCGGTCAGCGCTCCCTTGGGGGCGCGGAAGCGCAGGCCCCCGCCGTCCTCCCACAGCCGGATTCCCGCCGCCTCCATGTCGGCGATCAGGTCTCGTACGGTCGGCTCTGGTGCGAGCGGTGCCTGGGTCACAGCACGCCCTCCTCTTCGGTGTCGTCCGTCGTCAGGCCGATCGCCTCGGCGCAGTCCGCGATGGTGGGAGTGGTGAAGAAGCGGCGCAGGGACAGCTCGGCACCGAGCCTGCGGCGTACGATCTCGGCGAAGCGGGTGGCGAGCAGCGAGTCGCCGCCGAGGGCGAAGAAGCTCTGGCCGCGACCTGGTGGCGGGATCTCCAGCAGTTCGGCCCACAGGTCGGCGAGCTGCTGCTCCACGCCCGGGCGTGGGGGGTCGTCGCCGTCCTGCGGTGGCTCGGGTTCTGTGGCGAGCGCGGATCGGTCGATCTTGCCGTTGGCCGTCAGAGGTAACTCGTCCAGCGCGGTGATCGACGGCGGGATGGCGTACGCCGGCAGCCGGTCTGCCAGGAACGAACGCAGCTCGCCCTGGTCGACCCCACCCGGGGTGACGAACGCGGCCAACCGGCGCTGTCTCCGATCCCCCACCGCGACCGCCACCGCACGCCCCACGCCGGGAAACCCCTCCAGCGCGGCCTCCACCTCGCCCAACTCGATCCGATGCCCACGGATCTTCACCTGGTGATCGGCCCGGCCCAGGAACTCCAGCGTGCCGTCCGGCCAGTACCGGCCCACGTCCCCCGTCCGGTACCAGCGACCACCCGCGCTCTCCACGAACTTGGCCGCCGTGGCCTCCGGATCGCCCCGATACCCGACCGCGACCCCCGCACCACCGATCCACAACTCCCCCGCCACCCAGTCCGGACAGTCACGGCCCCGGCCGTCCACCACCCGGTAACACTGGTTGCGCAGCGGGAACCCGTACGGGATCGACGTCCAGTGCGCCGGCACCCGATCCACCACCAAAGCGTTCGACCAGATCGCCGCCTCCGTCGCACCCCCCAACGCCACCAACCGGCACCGCCCACCGCTCTGCGCCGCCAACCGCGCCTGAAGGTCCAGCCCCACCCAGTCACCCGACACCAACGCCAGCCGAAGGCGGGAAGGCGCCCGCTCGACCGTCGTGAGCAACATGTCGAGCAGGGTCGGGACCGTGTTCCACAGGGTCACGCCGTGGCTCTCGCACAGCCGGGCCCACGCCTGCGCGTCCCGCCGCTCACCCTCCTCGGGCAGGACGAGGGCGCCGCCGGCCGACAACAGGCCGAAGATGTCGTACACCGACAGGTCGAAATCCAACGCCGACACCGCCAGCACCCGATCCTCGGCACCCACGGCGAACCGCTCGTTCACCTCCACCACCGTGTTCAACGCCGCCCGATGCGAGACCTCCACACCCTTCGGCTCACCCGTCGACCCCGACGTGAAAATCACATAAGCCGACATATCCGGATCCACCACCACCGGACCAGAAAGCCGCTCCCCCACCAACACCTCACTCAACACATGACCCACACCAGCCCGCGACAGAATCCGCTCCCGCCGCGCCACCGGCTGATCCACCCCCACCGGCACATACACCCCACCAGCAGCCAACACCCCCAACACCGCCACCACCTGACCAACACCCTTCGGCAACACCACACCCACCGCATCACC
>NZ_SMJZ01000175.1 GCF_004348345.1 Nonomuraea longispora | reverse complement strand
CAGCGCCAACGACGGGCTGCCGCCTGTCACATTCGAGCGTCACATGATCGAGAAGCGGCAAGCATCAACGGCCCTGCTGAGGGCCGCTGTGGCATAGAACCGTCTCCACGCTTTGAGGGGATTGACATCCGAAGCCTCCTCAAAAATCAGGACTACCGCCGACTACTCACGCCTGGGCTGATCTCGCCGACCGATGGAACCGCCGCAAGCTGCTGGCGATCACGGATGCGCTGCTCGCGCTGGGGCTCGTGGCGCGAACTAACCCGGGAACGCGTCGAATCGAGCGAGACTCCGCCGGACACCCGCCCGATCTTGATTTTCTACCACGCATCTCCCGAAGAGCCCTGAGGAGCCTCTCGTGCATCACTTACAGGAACAGCTCATCCGCGCGGACTTGGCTGAGCGGCGAGCCGAGGCGGCACACCTGCAGATGATCCCGCCGCGCTCGCGCCGGAGTGTTCTTCTATGCCTCCGCTGCCGGCTCGCGGTCACTCTCCGCCGCCTCGCTGATCACCTCGAACCGGCCCTAGAGTCCCGAGGTCACCAGCCGACCCGCTGACGCCGGAATAGTCGGGGATGACCACCCCCGATACAACGACCGTCGCGTGCATCCCTACGCGGCCCGAGGCGAACGATCTTCGGCTGGATACTGTCAACTTCGATGACGCAAACGCCGGTGTTTCGAAATCCATCGAAGTGACAGAGTCCAGGTCAGGGGCAGGTCCCACTGTCATCTTCGCTGCGTCCAGACAAGCGTTGTTGTCTGGCGCGCTTGCAGATGTCAGAACGGCACGGGAGATGTCAGAGAACTTGGCAGCAGGCCATCGGGGATGTCAGTAGGCGCGTGGACAACAGGAGGTTCGGCGCGGGATG
This sequence comes from Nonomuraea longispora, assembly GCF_004348345.1. GTDB lineage: Bacteria > Actinomycetota > Actinomycetes > Streptosporangiales > Streptosporangiaceae > Nonomuraea > Nonomuraea longispora. The sequence goes on along the minus strand of NZ_SMJZ01000175.1, from coordinate 18,596 downwards.
GCGGCGGTTCGGCCCCGGCGGCTGGCGTTGGTGGTGGCACCGACGTCCGGCGAGTCGTTCGCGTCGTGGGTGGATCGGATGGCCCTGCGGAACGGATGTCCTCCGTGGGCGATGGCCGGGGCGGTAGGGCTGGATGTACGCGCGGCAGGTGACGTCCGTTCACTGGCGTACGGCGTCGTCACGAGACCGGAGACGCGCAGAGCTGTCGAGGCCGCCGCAGGGGTGAGCTCCGAGACAGTGCGTGGGATGCATCTGGAGGTGTTCGACGGTTCGGTCCTGGATCTGGCAGGGGTCCGCGTGGGGGACGAGGAGTCAGTGCGCCGGGCCGTGAGTGGGTGCAGTTCTTCGGCAGCCGGGTATGCCCAACCTGCCTCGCGGCTTCGGGCGGAGTGTGGCTGGCCTGGTGGAAGCTGGGCCGGGCCGCGGTTTGTCCCGCGCGTCGGACGCTGCTGATGGATCTCTCTCCGAGATGCCGTGTGGCCGTGCGACGAGGTCCCGCCGGCCAGCCCGCACGCCTGTCTCGCTCAGGATGCCGGCTCCGTTGCGGTGCGGCGCGCTTCTGAGCGGGGCGCTGCTGGCCTGGCGGATGACGGTGGGCGACACCGGCGCGGTCGACGTGGTGATGCTGCTCAACGACGCGGTCACCCCGGAACCGATGCGGCCCGGCTGGAAGCAGGCGCTGGCCTACCGGATGCTGCGCCTGCCCATCACCCGCGAAGTCGACCTGGAGGAGCGGCTGGAGCTGGCCGCGGTCCGGCCGGTGATCTGGCCGGAGACGATCCTGGTCGACCACGCCAAGGTCAACCTGTCCGACGCGCTGCGCGAGGCCTGCCTGGATCCAGCAGGCGCCTGGCCAAGTAGCCTCTGACCGTGGTGAATTCCTGGTGGTGACGGGAATCGGACGTTGATCCCTGTTCGGCGCAGGGCCTACGCTGGCTCGGATGATGGGGAATCGGACCTATCGCATCGTCGATGGGGAGCGGATCGACGGATACTTCCGTCCGATCTTCATTCGGAACGGCGGCGACTACTACCTGACCGATCTGGAGGTCTTCGCGGACGGTGCGATCTTCTTCTGGGAGTGGGGCGACCTCGACGGGCTCCGCGCGAAGCTCGATGCCGGTTGGGTGGCGACGACTCTCGAGGAGGGCGCCTGGGCGAGCGCGCATGAGCTGGCACGCTGGCGGTTCGGCGAGGTCGTCACCTGGACCACGGCCGAGGAACTGCTCGGGGAGGTCGTCGATGCGATCGACCGTCTGAACGGGCGTCCGGATTCCACGGACCGGTGCGTCACGGCGGCGCTGCGCTACGTCGACTCGCGCTCGGAGAGCGACCGGATCGCGCTGCGCGATGCCTACCTGGCGATCCCGGCGCATCACCGGATCTACGCGCTCGGCGACATGGACGCCCGCGACATCCCGCTGCGCCTGCTCATCTCGGAAGCGGGCGAGACCTGGGACGATTACGTGGTCTTCGAGTTCGAGGACGGCAGCGAGGCGTTGGACGAGGACGGCGTCGTCACCGAGGAAGGCCGGCGCGGGGCGTTCCGGTACTTCGCGGACTGGCGGCCGCCGCATCCGGCCGCAGAGGCGCAGCGGGAAGCCGACGGGCCCGCCGAGGCGCGATCGCCGACCGTGCACCTCAACTACGGCCGTCCCATGTATCCGCGCTCGCACGGGCTGCGGAACGAGTTCCCGGCCGTGATTCAGGTTGCCGAGGCTCTCTTTCCGACGGTGGAGCATGCCTACTGGGCCCTGTCCACCGACGACGAATCTCTGCGTGAGCGCATCCGTACAGCACCGAGCGCCCAGGCGGCGCGTGACATCGCGGTCGCGGCCGAGCGGCGGCCGCGTTGGGCGGACGTGCGTCTCGCGGTCATGGCCGATCTGTTGCGCGCGAAGTTCGTCCAGCATCCGGACCTGGGCGAGGTGCTCCTGGCCACGGGTGACGGGCGTCTCCATTACGGCTCCGCCAGTTCGCAGTTCTGGGACATCCGCGACTCTGCCGGGCGCAACTGGATGGGCCGGCTTCTCGAACTGGTTCGTGCCGAGCTCGTGGCCGGGCGGATCGGCTTGCGGCTCTGACCTCTCCCCTCAGCAGTGCGGAAGTCCGGTAGCGCGAATCAACCCGTGGCGACGTGGTGATCATTCCGTGAGAATGACCGGCATGGATGAGGTCGAGGTCATCGTCGCCCATCGCCAGTGCGCGACCCTGCGCGTCGGCGACGTGTTCTTGAAGATCGACTCCGATCAGCGGCGTAGCGACGTCGAGGTCGAGTCGATGGCCAGGGCGCCGATCCCGACTCCGCGGGTCCTGTGGCGCAGGCCGCCCGTGCTCGCGCTCGCCGCGCTCCGGGGGACGGCGCTCGGCCGTCTCGGCGAGCCGTCGACCGCGTCTCGTGCGGCGTGGCGTGCGGCGGGCGCCGCCGCACGGACGTTGCACGACGCGCCACTGCCGCCGTGGCCCGGCCGGAGCCTCGACGAGATCGCCTCGCGCCTCGACGGCGAATGCGAGTTGCTCGTCACGAACGGTGTCCTTCCCGCCGACCTGGTCACGCGCAACCGTGAGATCGCCGAGGCCGCGCTGCGGCCGCGGACCCCGGTGTTCGCGCACGGTGACCTGCAGATCTCCCACGTGTTCGTCGACGGTGACGAGATCACCGGCGTGATCGACTGGACCGAGGCGGCCCCGGGGGACGCCCTGTACGACCTCGCCGTCCTGACCCTCGGGCACGAGGAGCGCCTGGGCGACGTCATCGCCGGCTACGGCGCCCCCGTCGACGTCGACGTGATCCGCGCGTGGTGGTCGTTGCGAAGCCTGCTGGCGATCCGCTGGCTGTTCGAGCACGGCTTCGACCCTGCCGCACCCGGCTGCGAGGTCGACGTGCTGAAAGCCCGGATGTGAGGCCGCACGCCCGGCGGCGGGTGGCCGATCAGGGGAGGTGGATCGGTGCGCCCGGGCCCACCGGAGGCCGGCGAAGTAGAAGATGGCCAGCACGCCGGCCCACACCAGGCCGAACGCGGGCACGAACGGCAGGAGCCGGGACACCAGCGTGCCGAGTTTGAGGTCGGGCTCGTACTTCTGCGACGCGGCGGGACACTCCGCCCGCGAGCGCTGCCGCGAGCTGACCTTCTACCAGCCAGGACCTCTGCTGACCGCCGCCGGAATGCTCATCGTTGATGAGATCTGCCTGGGCGGCACGCTCCTGGACGGGTTGCGCTACTTCATGCACCAGCGCCGTTACGACCCCTGGGCCGGCGCCCTCTGGCACGAATTCTGTGAACAGCGCGACGACGTCGCTCTGACCGACCGCATGCTCGGGCACCTCCACATCAACGAGCTTGACGTCGGCCCGCTCAAACCACTCCAGCTCTGGGAACCAGGCCAGCCCCACCACCTGCACCCGCCCAAGACCGTCGAGGACCTGGACCTGCCCGAGGCCGCGCTGCTCTTGGCCGGCGAAGGCATTCGCCCTTGGCAAACCGCCTGGACCTGCACGCGCAGAGCCCGGCCCCGGTTCGCGCCTGGCTCGGCCAGAACCCGGCTGATCGGCCCCGTCTACGACCTGGGCAACGACGCCGCCCACCACCTATCCGGCGGTTCGTTCGCCGACTGGATGGACATCGTCGCCCACCACCGGCAGGTGACACCCGTCCGCCTCATCAGCCCCTGATCCGCCGGGGCATCAGGCCCTCGCGCGCCTCCTTCAAGGGCTGAGATGTCCTCCCGGCAGTCGATCTTCGGCTGGCTACTGCCACCTTCGATGACGCAATCGACGGTCCGTCACGACCTCTGGGAGCGGATAGAGCCGAGCTGAGCTTCGCCAGGTCGCTCAGGGCGGCTTCGGGACGGGTGGGATCGCGGAAGGGCCGGAGATCATGTTGATGTCTCTCCGCCAGTGAGGGCTCATCGGCGCATCCATGGGCGACCACCAGCAGAGCCGTCTTCCGGCGGTGAGGTCTTCGATCAGGGCGTTGGCCAGGCGGGCCGTGCGGTCCTGGTCGGTGTCGAGCGCGACGTCGGGCGGGCCACTCGTGTGGTGGATCAGGTGGCGCACGCGCACGGAGGCCGCCCACGCGGGCAGCTCAGGCATCCACCGCGCCAGGGTCGACTCGGTGTCCGGCCGCCCCTGCAGGACGAGCAACGCCGCGCAGGCGGCCGTGATCTGCTTGGACAGGTATGCGGTGCAGACGACGGTTGCTTCGATCGATTTCCGCCGGTTGAAGCGCTCGGTCACGGCAAACGGGCCATATGGCTGTGCCGTCGAAACCACTGGGCCACAATGGCCCGCATGCCCACCATGCCCGAAGATCACGTTGAGACTGCACATCCGCCCCGATACAACGACTACGACAGGATGGCCGAGGGATACACGGCCGAGAACGAGACCAGTCTTCTGAACGCGTACTACGAGCGGCCCGCGATGCTGCAGCTCGCCGGAGATGTGACCGGCCGGCGCATCCTCGACGTCGGTTGCGGCTCGGGCCCGCTGTTCGCCGAGCTGCGTGATCGAGGCGCTTTCGTCACCGGCATCGACGCGAGCGCCGGGATGCTGGAGCAGGCCCGGCGGCGGCTGGGTGGCGACGCGGACCTGCGGGTCGCCGACCTGGCCGGCCCGCTGTCCTTCCCCGACGACGCGTTCGACGATGTCATCGCGTCCCTGGTGCTGCACTACCTGGAGGACTGGGGACCGCCACTGGCCGAGCTGCGACGCGTGCTGAAGCCTGGCGGCCGGCTCCTCGTCTCGGTCGACCATCCTTTCAGCGTCGTTCTCTTTCAGCAGATGGCCGGGGAGAAGCCCAGGTATTTCGAGACCCGTACCCGGACCGACGAATGGACCAACGGTGGGCAGACCGTCCAGATGAGGTTCTGGGACCGGCCGCTGCACGCGATGACCGAGGCCTTCACCGCGGCGGGCTTCCGCATCAGCGTCATCAGCGAACCGCCGTTCGTGCCGGAAGCCCGCGAACTGTTTCCCGAGGAGTTGCGGGAGATCACCGGCACGAGGTTCGCGTGCTTCCTGTTCTTCGTTCTGGAAGCCGGCTGACAGCGCCTCATGAACGAGCCTCCAGCGGGCGGTTCTCACCGGCGGCCTGAGGGCGCGGATGCCGGTGACGCGACGGGGGCGGCTCAGGGGAGGACAGCCGCAGGGGTACGCGCCGTGTGACGCAGCCGGGCGGCGTCCTGGCTGGGCGGCATGCCGAACTGGCGGCGGTATTCGCGGCTGAACTGCGAGACTGCGACGGGTTGCCGTAGCCGACCCGGTGGCAGACTCCCATGACGTCGTTCGGGTGGGTGGCGAGCAGCAGCCGGGCCTCCTGCAGCCGGATCTGCTTCTGGAACTGGATGGGGCTCATCGCGGTCACCGCATGGAAGTTGCGGTAGAAGGCGGAGACGCTCATGCCGGACAGCCTCGCGACGTCCTCAACCCTGCAGGGTTGCGCGTAGTGCTCGCGGATCCAGCGCACCGCCCGGGAGACGTGGCTGAGACTGCTCTCGGTGAGGCCGAGCTGGCGTACCGTCGTCCCCTGCTCGCCGCTGATCACGCGCCACAGGATCTCGCGTTTGATGAGCGGGGCCAGCACGGCCCGGTCGCGACCCGCACCCGGCTCGGCGGCGACGCCTTCACCCGCTTCCCCGAGGTCGTCGAGGGCCTCGCGGCGAGGACCGCGCTCGGCAGGGTCGGCGAACCCGACGACATCGGTGCGGTGATCGCCACACTGGTCTCCGACGAGAGCCGCTGGGTCACCGCCCAGAACATCGAGATCTCGGGCGGCTTCAACCTCTAGACGAGCACGTCCCCGGCCGGCCGAGCGGGCCGCTGTCATGGTGGGTGACGTAGGACAGCGGTGGCGAGACGGGTGGAGAGGGCGCGGATGCGGTCGATGAGCTCGGGCGGCTCGTGGACCTCGAAGTCGATGTCCATCAGAGCGACCCAGACGGCGAGTTCGTCGAGGTCGTTCGCGCCGCTGGACAACGTGCAGGTCCGTGCGTCGACAGGCTCGATCGTCCCCGTCGTGGGCGGCATGTGCGCGGCGACGACCTCCGCCGGAGCGTGCATCGTGAAACGCCCCTGGTAGCGATATGGCGCGCTGGAGATCGACCGGGACATGTAGGCCACCACATCGGGCTCGGGCGGGTCCCGGGGGACGAACCGGGGTCCGTTCGGCGTCCGCAGGCTTAGGCGGTCGACCCGGTAGGTACGCCAGCCGACGCGGCTGGTGTCCCAGCCGAGCAGGTACCAGTGCCGCCCCGAATGGACGAGCCGGTAGGGCTCGGTGGCGCGGGCGCTCGCCTGCCCCTCACGCGTCCGGTAGTCGAACCGCAGGGTCTCGTGGTCGCGGCAGGCGGCGGCGATCGCGGTCAGGGATGCCGCGTCCACCGCCGAACCCGCCCGTCTCATCGGCCCGCTCAGCGACCCCCGCGCCCACGGCGGCGAGCCCACCGATGCCTTCCACCTCGTCGTCCCGTCCATCCCCGGCTTCGGTTTCTCCGGGCCCACCCGCGAGACCGGCTGGGACCTGCGCCGGGTCGCACGCGCCTGGGCGGAGCTGATGAGCCGCCTCGGCTACCAGCGCTACGGCGCCCAGGGCGGCGACAGCGGCTCGGTCATCTCCCCGGAGCTCGGCCGCGTCGCTCCCGACCGGGTGGTCGGCGTGCATGTCAACGGCGCGCTGGGCTTCCCGTCCTTCGAGCCGTCCGAGATGGAGGGCCTCACCGAGACCGAGCAGGCCCGCATGCAGAGCTACACCGACGACGACCGCTCCGGCTACGCGATCATCCAGGCCACCCGGCCGCAGACCGTCGCCTTCGGCCTGCACGATTCGCCCGCCGCCCAGCTGGCCTGGATCGTGGAGAAGTTCAAGGAGTGGACCGACCCCGCGCACGACATGCCCGAGGACGCGGTGGACCTTGACCAGCTGCTCACCGACGTGACGATCTACTGGCTGACCCGCACCGCCGCCTCGTCCGCCCGGCTCTACAAGGAGGGCTCTGCCCAGTGGGGCGTGCCGGCCGAGCGCTCGGAGGTCCCGCACGGGGTCGCGGTCTTCCCCGGCGACGGCGGGATCCGGCGTGTCGCCGAGCGCGAGCACAACGTGATCCACTGGTCGGAGTTCCGCCGGGGCGGTCACTTCGCCGCCATGGAGGCCCCCGACCTGCTGGTAGACGACGTCCGGGCGTTCTTCCGCAAGGTCCGCTGACGGGCGCCGCGTCGCGGAGCCGGCTGATCCCTTGGCGGACCAGGATGGAGGGCCGGCGCCCGTCGCGCTGGGCACGGTGGCCGAGCCCGACACGGAAGACGGCACGCTCACGCTTCGCCCGCCCGCGCGGTGACCGCCGTCCGGCGGCGGCGTGCCGGGTCGGACAGGACGGCCGCCTGGTAGCCGGCGTCGTCGGGGTTGAGGTCGGTGCCGGGCGCCACGATGCGGTCGATGCGGTCCAGCACGGCGGGTTCCAGCACGATGTCCGCGGCGCCCAGCTGGGAGTGCAGGTGCTCGTCGGTGCGTGGGCCGATGATCGTGGCGGTCACCGCGGGGTGCGTGGCGACGAACGCCAGCGCCAGCTCGATCAGCGTCAGGCCCGCTTCGTCGGCGACGCGGGCGAGTTCGGTGGCGGCGTCGAGCTTGGCCTGGTTGCCCGGCACGGTCAGGTCGTAGTGGGAGAGCGTCTGGGGGAAGGGCATCGTCCGCGTTCGGTGGCTGGACAGGCCGGGTGCGTCGCGGCGCCAGCGGCCGGACAGCCAGCCGCCGGCGAGGGGGCTCCAGGCCAGCACCCCCATCCGGTACGCCTCGCAGGTGGGCAGCACATCGGCCTCGACGCCCCTGGACAGCAGGGAGTAGGGCGGCTGCTCGCAGACGAAGCGTTCGCGCTGCCGGCGTTCGGCGACCCACTGTGCCTGCACGATGGCCGACGGGGCGAACGTCGAGGACCCCGCGTAGCGGATCTTGCCGGCGCGGACGAGATCCGACAGCGCGCCGAGCGTCTCGTCGAGGTCGGTGGCGGGGTCGGGGCGGTGCACCTGGTAGAGGTCGATGTGGTCGGTGCCGAGGCGGCGCAGGCTCTCCTCGCAGGCCCGGACGATCCAGCGCCGGGAGGTGCCGCGCTCGTTGGGGCCCGGACCCATGGGGCTCGACATCTTGGTCGCCACGACGACGTCGTCGCGGCGTCCGGCGATCGCCTTCCCGACGATGACCTCGGACTCGCCGCCGGAATAGACGTCGGCCGTGTCGATGATGTTGACGCCGGCGTCGAGCGCCGTGCGGATGATGCCGATCGATGCGGCATGGTCGGGGTTTCCCCACTCGCCGAACATCATCGCGCCGAGGCACAGCGAACTGACGTGGACTCCCGTGCTGCCGAGCGGGCGGTATCGCATGACCGTGGACGGCCTTTCCGTGAGGGAGAGGGTGTGATGTGGAACGGCGGGCAGGCCTCTGCTACGGTCCGGCAATAACCGGAGCCGGGTCCGCTTGGCCGCCATGCTAAGCGGAGCCGACTCCATATAGCAAGCCGGGAGAAGACGTATGCCTGAACCGTCCGGGCGGCCGATCCGAGCCGACGCACGGGCCAACGAGGACAAGCTGCTCGCCGCGGCGGCCGCGGCCTTCGCACGGGACGGCGCCGGCGCGACCCTGAAACAGATCGCCAAGGACGCTGGCGTCGGCATCGCCACCCTCTACCGGCGCTTCCCGACCCGCGAGCAGCTCGTCGACGCCACCTACCGCTACGAGACCGCCCGGCTCGCCTCCCGGGCCCAGGACCTCCTCGGCGGGCTGCCCGCCGACCGGGCCCTGCGGGCGTGGATGTCCGAGGTGCTGGACTATCTCGCCACCAAGCACGGCATGGCCGAGACCCTCAGGACCCTCCTGCGGAGTGACCGGCAGCTGAGCTCGCTGACGCGTGAGCAACTGACCGGCGCGGTCGACGAGTTCCGGCGCGCCGGGATCGACCAGGGGGTGATCCGGGACGACGTGCCGTCGGCCGACATCCTCATGGCATTGGCGGGCGCCACCCTCGTGACCGGGTCCGCCCGGCAGCGGCCCCAGGCCGAACGGCTGCTCGACCTGCTGATGGACGGTCTCACCCGCGCGGACCGGGGGCGCCGCGACGGGCCGTGATCCCGGTGCGCCCGCGCGATCAGGGGAGCGGGAGGCGGGCGGCCACCTCGAACAACAGCGCCTCGCGCCCAGGACGGCCGACGAGCTGGAGCCCGACCGGCAGGCCGTCCACCGTGCCGGCCGGCACGGTCAGCGCGGGCAGGCCGAGCACGTTCCACGGGCTGGTGTACGCCAGCAGGGCGGCCCTGACGGCGATCTTCTCACCGTCCAGCTCGGTCTCGCGCTGGTCGATCAGCGGCGCGGTGATCGGCACGGCCGGAAGCGCGAGCACGTCGTGGCGGCCGAACAACTCTCCGGCGGCCCTGGCGAGCCGCTCGCGGGCGGCCATGGCGCGTACGTACCGCCAGCCGGGCACCTCGGCGGCGGCCCGCAGGCGGTCGAGCAGCTCGGGGTCGAACAGGTCGGGCGCTCCGGCGAGCCGCTCGGCGTGCTCGGCGACCGCCTCGCAACTCTGGATCACCGTGTACGTGTCCCGCAGCTCCCGGCCGAGGTCCGCGGCGAGCTTGACCTCCTCCTCCGCCCCCGACGCCGCCCGCGCCGACCGTACGACCCGCGCGGCCCCGGCGAACAGCCCGCCCGGGTCGAGCCACGCCACCCGTGCCTGCCCGCCGTCCTCCCGTCCGGACGGGCCGGCGGGCCCCTGGACGTGCCGCGGGACAGGAGTGCCCGGCGGCTCACCGGCGTCCCGCGCGGCCAGGCAGCGGTAGGCGAGCAGGCAGTCGCGGGCGTCCCCGGCGAGCACGCCGACGTGGTCGAACGTGCGCGACAGGGGGAAGACTCCGTCGGCGGGAATGGCGTCGTACGCGGGCTTGAACCCGGCGATCCCGCACAACGCTGACGGGATGCGGACGGAACCACCGGTGTCGGTGCCGAGCGCCAGCGGCACCATGCCCGCCGCCACCGCGGCCGCGCTGCCGCCGCTGGAGCCACCCGACATGCGCGCGGGATCCCAGGGGTTGCGCGAGGGCCCGGTGGCCGAGCGGTCGCCCGTGGGACCGTAGGCGAACTCGTGGGTCGTGGTCTTGCCGACGATGACGGCGCCGGCCTCGCGCAGCAGTGTCACACAGGCCGCGTCACGGTCGGGGACATGCCCGGCGAAGTGCCGTGACCCCATGGTCGCGGGCAGGCCGGCGACCATGATGAGGTCCTTCACGCCGACCGGGATGCCGTGCAGCGGGCCCCGGTCGGTCCCCCCGGCGAGCTCGTCGTCGGCCCGCCGGGCCGCGGCCAGTGCCCCGCCGGCGTCGACGGTGACGAAGGCGTTGAGCGCGGCGTCGAGGCCGGCCACGGCGTCGAGCGCCTGCCCGGCCAGCTCGGTCGCGGTGGCGCGCCCCGCGCGCAGGTCCTGCCCGAGCGCGGCCACGGTGCGCCCGGCGAACGGTCCGGTCCTGAAGTGCCCTGTGGATGTCGGCATGCCCTCATTTGTACGACATCCCGCCAGAACCCTGCGGGCGCGGTCCGGGCGGCGAGGCGACATTCACGCGGGGTTCGGGGTGGTCACACGACGGCGGCCGGCGCTCAGCCGGTGGGCGAGCCGGTCCAGGCTGAGGTTGATGAGGATGAAGATGGCCGCGATGAGGATCGCCGCCGGGATGACGTTGGAGAAGTTGGCCGCGATCCCGTTCAGCCCGCGGTCCACCAGCTCGTCATAGCCGACGATCAGCCCGAGCGCCGAGTCCTTCAGCAGCACCACGAACTGGCTGACCAGGGCCGGCATCATGGCCTTCAGCGCCTGCGGCAGCAACACGAGCCGCATCACCTGCCCCTTGCGCATGCCCATCGCGTACGCCGCCTCCCGCTGGCCACGGGGCAGGCTCTGCACCCCGGCCCGGATGATCTCCGCGATCACCGACCCGTTGTAGAGGGTGAGCCCGAAGACGACGGCGCTGAAGGCGGAGATGTTCGTGCCGAGCAGGGCGAACGACCCGAAGAAGGCGAAGAAGATGAGCAGCAGCAGCGGGACGGACCTGAAGAACTCCACGACGGCGGCCGCCGGCATCCGGATCCAGCGGTGGTCGGACATCCTGGCGGTGGCGAACACGATCCCGAACAGCCCGGCCAGCACCACCCCGGTCACGGCCGCGGTCAGCGTCCCGGCCAGGCCGGGCAGGATGAACGTGGCCCACACGTCGCCGCGCAGCAGCGGCGTCCACTTGTCGGCCGCCCACTGGTCCTTCTCGTCGAAGCGCACGAAGACGAAGTACGCCACCGCCAGCAGCACGAGCGCCACGCCCGCGGCCAGCGCCCGGTTGCGCCGGATCCCGCGCGGCCCGGGGGGCTCGTAGAGGTTCGCGTACGTCATCGCGCCACCGCCATCCGCCGCGACAGCCAGCCGAACGCCAGCCCCATGGGCAGGCACAGCAGCACGAATCCGGCGGCGAAGCCGAAGAAGATCTCGATCACCTGGTCCCCGTACGTCTCGATCATCTCGCGCATGCGAACGGACGCCTCGCTCACGCCCACCACCAGCGCGATCGTCGTGTTCTTGGTCAGCGCGATCATGATGCTGCCCAGCGGCGCCACCACGGAGCGGAACGCCTGCGGCAGCGTGATGAGCGCGAGCGTCTTGACGAAGCCGAGCCCCAGCGACCTGGCGGCCTCGGCCTGGCCGACCGGCACCGTGTTGAGGCCCGAGCGCAGCGCCTCGCAGACGAAGGCCGAGGTGTAGGCGGTCAGCCCGATGACGGCGAGCCAGAAGTTGTTGGTCGCGATGTCGTCGGACAGCTCCACCCCGAGGTTCGCGCCGACGCCGAGCCCGGTGAAGAGCAGCACCAGGGTGAGCGGGGTGTTCCTGGCCACGGACACGTACACGCCGGCGGCGCCGCGCAGGGAGGCCAGCGGCGCCACCCGCATGGCCGTCAGCAGCACGCCCAGCACGAGCGAGCCGAGCGCGCTGACGGCCGTCAGCCGTACCGTCATCCAGAACGCGGCGAAGACGGTGTCGCTCTCGATCAGCAACGCGTCCATGGGATCAGTACCGCTCCAGCTTCGGGGTCTCCGGCAGGGTGAAGCCCGAGGAGCCGACGCTGGCCTGCAGCGCCTTCGTCCAGCTTCCGTCGGAGAACATCTTCTCCAGCGCGTCGTTGACCGCCTTGCGCCCCGCCGTGTCGTCCTTCTTCAGCCCGATGCCGTACTTCTCGGTGCTGAACGGCTTGCCGACCACCTTCAGCTTGCCGGCGTGCTGGGCGGCGTAGCCGGCGAGGATGACGTCGTCGGTGGTGATGGCGTCGAGTTGGCCGCCGAGCACGCGGTCAACGCACGCCGAGTACGTCCGCTCCTCCTGCAGCTGCACCTCCTTGGCGTACTCCGTCTTGACCTTCTGCGCCGGGGTGGAGCCGGCGACGGAGCAGAGCTTCTTGCCGTTGAGCGCCTCGGGCCCGTTCAGTGCCGCGTCGGCGGCCCGTACCAGCAGGTCCTGCCCGGCCACGAAGTACGGCCCGGCCACGAAGTACGGCCCGGCGAAGGAGATCTTCTGCTTCCTGGCGTCGGTGATGGAGTACGTGGCCACCACCATGTCCACCTGGCCCTGCTCGATGAACGCCTCCCGGTTGGCGGAGACGGTCTCCTTCCAGGTGATGTCCTTCTCCTCGACCCCGAGCTGCTTGGCGACGTACTTGGCGACCTCGATGTCGAAACCGGAGAAGTCGCCGTTGGGGGTGCGCAGCCCGAGCCCGGGCTGGTCCGCCTTCACGCCGACGACCAGCTTCTTGGCGTTCTTGGCCTTGTCCACGACGGAGGCGTAGCTCTCCTGGCCGCCGCCGCAGGCGGTGGCAAGCGTGACGACGGCGAAAACGGCATAGAGGGATCTGCCGAACATGACACTCCTTAGTGGGTGAGGATCTTGGCGAGGAAGGACTGGGCGCGCTCGCTGCTCGGGGCGCCGAAGAAGCCGTCAGGGGTGTCCTGCTCGACGATCTCGCCGTCGGCCATGAACACCACGCGGTCGGCCGCGCGCCTGGCGAAGCCCATCTCGTGGGTGACGACGACCATGGTCATGCCCTCGCGGGCCAGTGCCGTCATCACGTCGAGCACCTCGTTGACCATCTCGGGGTCGAGCGCGGATGTGGGCTCGTCGAAGAGGATCACCTTCGGGTCCATGGCCAGTGCCCTGGCGATGGCCACCCGCTGCTGCTGCCCGCCGGAGAGCTGGGCGGGGAACTTGGCCGCCTGGCTGCCGATGCCCACCCGGTCGAGCAGTTCGCGGGCCTTGCGCACGGCCTCGTCCCTGGGCCGCCTGAGCACGTGGACCTGCGCGAGGACGACGTTGTCCAGCACGGTCTTGTGCGCGAACAGGTTGAAGGACTGGAAGACCATGCCCACTTCGGCGCGGAGCCGGGCGAGTTGCCGCCCCTCGGCGGGCAGCGGGGTCCCGTCCACGCTGATCTCGCCGGAGTCGATGGTCTCCAGCCGGTTGATCGCGCGGCACAGGGTCGATTTGCCCGCTCCGGACGGGCCGATGATCACTACGACCTCGCCCTGCCGGACGGTCAGGTTCACGTCCCTGAGCACATGGTGCTCGCCGTAGCGCTTGTTGACCTGGTCCAGGACGATCAGGTCCGCCTGGGTCATGCGTCACGCTCCTCGTGTCGGTCAGCGTTGGCGTAACCGTAGGAGCCGCGTGTTCTGCGAAAAGGCTTGTGAGCGTTCTGCTCAGCGATTAGCGGGGTTTCGACGATTCCGAGGTGGCGCCGGAGACGCCGATGGTGGACATGAAGGCGCGGTCCCACTGCCCGTCACGCAACCAGCTCGCGATCAGCCCGTTGAGGTGGTCGCGGAAGACGGTGTCCTCCTTGCGCACCCCCATCCCGTACGGCTCACGCCCGAACGGCTTGCCCACGAGCCGCAGCGTGTCGGGATGCTGGGCCATCAGCCCGTGCAAAATGGTGTCGTCGGTGCTGACCGCGTCGATGCGCCCGGAGATGAGCGCCGGCACGCACACGCTGTAGACGTCGACGATCTCCAGGTCGGCGCCGGGCAGGAGGGAGCGCAGCCGCTCGACGGACGTGGAGCCCTTGGCCGTGCAGACCCGTTTGCCGTTGAGGTCCGACACGTCGCGGATGGTGGAGTCGCCAGACCTGACGAGCATGTCCTGCCCGGCGTAGTAGTACGGGTCGGTGAAGCTGACCTGCTCGGCGCGGGCCGACGTGATCGAGTACGTCGCGATGACGAGGTCCACGACCTCCTGCTTGAGGAAGTTCTCCCGTTCGCGTGAGACGGTCTCCACGAAGCGGATGTTGCGCTCGCTGCCGGTGAGGTCCTTGGCCACGAGGCGGGCCATCTCCGCGTCGAAGCCGGTGATCCGCCCGCTGGCCGGGTCCTTGTAGCCGAACAGCGGCTGGTCGAACTTGATGCCCACGGTGAGGACGCCGCGATCCCTGATGCGGTCCATGATGGAGCCCTCGGGGAACGGGCTCGCCTCGCCGCAGCCCACGGCCAGCAGGCATAACAGCGTGGCGAGCAGCCCCCTGAGCGCGGTCACCTTACGCGGTACCGGTGCTGCGGGCGCCCGGTGGGGCCATATCTCGGCCGCCCCTCGACCAGGCCGCGCTCGGCCAGGTGCTCCAGGTAGCGGCGGGCGGTGGCCCGGCTGACGCCGATCAGCTCGCCGAGCTCGTGTGCGGAGGCGTCCTCGTCGACGCCGGCCAGCGCGTCGAGCACCGCCTGCTCGGTGGCGGCGGAGATGCTCTTGGGCCGGGCTCCCCGGTCGAGGTGGAGCGAGCGGAAGATGCGGTCGATCTCCTGCTGCTCGGCAAAGCGGCCGCCGGACTCGAGCTGCGCGACCGTCGACGCGTACCGCAGCAGCGTCTGTTCGAGCGTGCCCGCTCGCGTCGGCTTGACCAGGTAGTACAGGGCGCCCCGCTGGATGGCCGCGCGGACCGTCGCCGACTCCTTGCGGCCGGAGATCACGATGACGTCGGCGGGCGGCTGGTCGGGCCGGCGCAGCCGGTGCGCCACCTCCAGACCGGGCAGATCGGGCAGGTGCAGGTCGAGCAGGACCAGCCGGGGCGCGAAGCGGGCGGCGGCGGCGAGCGCCGCGTGCCCGCTGTGGGCGATGCCCACCACCCTGAACCCCAGGACCCGGTTCACCTGCGCGTGCAGTGCCGCGGTGACGACCGGATCGTCGTCCACGATGAGAACGGTGATGTCCCTGGCCTCAGGCATCGCCACGCTCCTCGTCCAGCCGATAGGGGGTTCTAGCAGCTTAGGAGGCTTTTATCACAAAAGATCGACTTTTGCTCGTTCTGCTCATCATGATCCGCCACCCACGCCCGTTTCCTCCTAATCTGTACGCGAACGACAGCGGGAAGGGACGGACGCCGGTGAGATGGCTGCTCGCGGTCACGGCCCTATGGACGTTACTGGGTCTGCTGCCCCTTGCGCTGCTCACCTCCTCCAGCATCTCCCTGTCGGAGCAGGCGGTGCGGGACGAGGTCACCGACCGGGTCAGGACCACCGCCTCGGTGAGCCGGGTCGTGGTGGAGCAGCAGATGGACTCGCTCAAACAACTCGTCACCGCGTTCGCGCAACGCCCCCAGGTGCGCGAGGCGGTCGGGCAGGTCACCACGAAGTCCATGCGCGGCTACCTCGACCAGCTCGAACGGCAGCGCGACGGTGTCAGCGGCATCATCCTGATCACGCCCGACGGCGACATGCTGGGCGCCGAGCCGCCGAGCGGCCTGCCCCAGGACATCGGCAACACCGACTGGTACCGCGCCGTGCGCGACCGGCGGCACGCCCACGTCTCGCAGGCGTACACCCCCACGATGGTCGGCGTGTCCAGAGCCGTCGCCGTGGCCGCGCCCATCCCCAGCGCCGACGGCGAGCGCATGCTCGGCATCCTCACCGTCGTCTACAGCCTGGACGCCATCCAGAAGTTCGCCGAGCAGGCCGCCAACGCGCAGGGCATCAGGCTGCTGATCACCGACCAGGCCGGCGTGCTCGTCGCCGACCCCGGCAGGAAGCTCTACGCCCTCACCTCCCTGCGTGAGGACCCGCGGGTGGACGCGGCGCTCGCCGGACGCACCTGGAACGGCACGTTCCGCGGGATCGACGGCACTGTGCTCTCGGCATCGGAACCCATCCCCGCCATCGGCTGGACGGTCACCGCCGAGGTTCCGGCAGCCGCCGCGCTGGCCTCCGCCGAACAGCTCAGATCCAACGTGCTCACCGTCGCGGCCCTGCTGGCGCTGCTCATCCTCATCGGGCTCGGCCTGCAGATCCGCAGCGAGCACGGCCGCCGCCGGGCACAGGCCACGCTGGCCAGGTACGCGGCCGAGCTGGCCACCGCCAGGGACGACGCGGTCAACGCCTCCAGCGCGAAGTCCGAGTTCCTGGCCAAGATCAGCCACGAGATCCGCACCCCGATCAACGGCGTGCTCGGCATGAACTCCCTGCTCATGGGTACCCGGCTGGACGACGAACAGCGCCACTACACCGCCACGGCCCAGGGCGCGGCCCGCAACGTGCTGCGCCTGCTCGACGACTTCCTCGACCTGTCCAGGATCGAGGCGGGCCACCTGCAGGTGGAGGCGGTGCCGTTCGACCTGCCGCGGCTCTGCGACGAGGTGGTCGCGCCCTTCGCCCCGCACGCCTACGAGCAGGGGCTCTGGCTCACCCTCCGGCTCGACGAGGGCGTGCCGCGGCAGGTGGCGGGCGACCCCGCGCGCCTGCGCCAGGTGCTCACGAACCTGGTCGGCAACGCGCTCAAATTCACCGTCCAGGGCGGCGTCGACCTGCACGTCACCCTCGACGAGGGCAGCCCGGGAGACGAACGGGCGGTGCTGCGCTTCGCGGTCGCCGACACCGGCATCGGTGTCGGCCCCGACGACCGTGACCGGGTCTTCGGCGTCTTCCGCCAGGTCGACTCCCCGATCACCCGCAGGACCGGCGGCAGCGGCCTGGGCCTGGCCATCAGCAGGCAGCTCATCGAGCTCATGGGCGGCCGGATCGGGCTGGACAGCGTGGAGGGCGTGGGCAGCCGGTTCTGGGCGACCCTGCCGGTGGACGTCCTCACCTGGTCGGAGCCCAAGCCCGAGGAGCTGGAGGGGCGGCGGGCGCTCGTCGTCGACCCGCGCCCCCAGGACCGTACCCTGGCCGGGCGGTCCCTGGCGGAGGCGGGGCTCGCCGTCGAGGAGACCAAGGACGACACGTCCGCGCTGACGCTGCTGCGGGCCGCCGCAGCGAGCGGGCGGCCGTACGAGCTGGCGGTCGTCGCGCTGGACCTCGGCGAGTCGGAATCGCTCGCGCACGTCATCCTCACCGACCCGCTGCTCCAGGCCACCAGCGTCGTCGTGGTCGTGACGCCGGGCCGCTCCGGGTTCGCCTGGCCGGGCGCCTCGGGGGAGCGCGCCGTTCAGTCGATCACCCGGCCGCTCAGCCGCCGCCGCCTGCTCGCCGCCGTGGAGAACGCCCTCGGCACCACCGACGCGCCCGGCGAGCCGGGGGAGGGCACGCAGACCGAGAGGCAGGACGGCGGGACGCGCATCCTGGTGGCCGAGGACGACGAGGTGAGCCGCCAGGTGGCGATGCTCGTCCTGGAGCAGGCCGGGCACGAGGTCGAGACCGTGGACGACGGCGAGCAGGCCGTACGCGCCGTGCTGGCCGGCGGCTACGACCTCGTGTTCATGGACTGCCAGCTGCCCGTGCTCGACGGGCTGGCCGCGACCGCGGAGATCCGCGTCCGGGAGGAGGTGCACACCCCGATCATCGCGATGACCGCGGCTGCGATGCCGGACGACCGCATCCGGTGCCTGGAGGCGGGCATGGACGACCACCTGGCCAAGCCGGTCGACTGGCCCAGGGTGCTGGCGAGGATCCCTGAGTGGGCGGCGTACTCGAGTCTGCCGTCGGAGCTGGCGGGGTTGTCGCCGGAGGCGGTCGCCGACGTGGCCCAGGCGTACCGCGCCACCGCGACGCGGACGTTCGAGGAACTGCGGAGGGCGGCGGAGGACGACGACGCGGCGGAGGTGGCCGCGGTCGCCCACCGGCTGAAGAGCGCCTGCGCGACCGTCGGCGCCGCCCGTGAGGCGGCGTTGTGCCAGCGGGTCGAGGACGCGGGCCGTACGGGAGAGATCGAGAGGGAGGCGATCGATGAGCTGGGTGGTCAGCTGGCGGAACCTCCCTCCTGGATGAACGCCCTATATACGTGAAATAGCGCTATATTTCTGGGAATAAAGTGGTGCGAGTTTCGTCGCCGTTCATGTCTCTCTGTCCTTGCGTGATCGCCTACTGGTGAAGGAGGGGTCGATGGCGGATCCGTCCAGTGAGCCGAGCCCGGCACCTACCGCCGGCCCCACGAACTCCCCCACCCCTTCGGCCACTGGGAGTCCCACGCCTTCGGAGACGCCGACCCCTTCCGAGACGCCCACGCCCACGCCCTCCGAGACGCCCACGCCCTCCGAGACACCGACCCCTTCCGAGACGCCGACCCCTTCCGAGACGCCGACCCCTTCCGAGACGCCGACCCTGTCTCTTATA
>NZ_SMJZ01000174.1 GCF_004348345.1 Nonomuraea longispora | reverse complement strand
TGAGGTCTCCCACCCTGTGAGGGGTTAAGGCTCCCGGTAGACGACCGGGTTGATAGGCCGGGTGTGGAAGCATGGTAACGTGTGGAGCTGACCGGTACTAATAGGCCGAGGACTTGACCACAAAGCATATTCTTTGGTGTGTGCAGCGCTCTGTTACTCTTCGCCGGGTCCGGAGCTGCGCCACACCAAAGTAAGATTCTTGCTCGCGTCCACTAGGCAATTCTGAGACAGCAAGCGGTTACGCTTGGCGGTTTCATGGGGTTACGGCGGTTATGGCGGGAAGGAAACACCCGGTTACATTCCGAACCCGGAAGTTAAGCTTCTCTGCGCCGATGGTACTGCACTCGGGAGGGTGTGGGAGAGTAGGTCGCCGCCGGACAATCGTTCACGAAAGGGCTCCGACTGTGTCGGGGCCCTTTCTGCGTTCCCGACTCACACCATCTGCGGACGGATGATGAAAACTCCCCAGCCCAGATAATGGCGCCCGTATTCGAGATGCGAGCGGCGCGCCCTGGTGAGGAAATCGCGTAGGGCCGGGGCGTCGGGATCGTCGGGATTGTCGCGCAGCCAGTCGCTGATGGTCCACCATTGGCTGGCCACGTACCTGTCCCAGCCGTCCTGGTCGGACAGCACCATCTCCAGCAGTTCGAAGCCCGAGTCCTCGATGCGGTCCGCGGTGCCGGCCAGCGACGTGAACAGGCTGTTCGCTATGCCGAGCGCCTCGTACGCCTCCTGTGGAGGCGGCGTTGTCCAGAAGCATTCACCGACCAAGGCGATGCCGCTCTGGCGCAGATGCCTGCGCATCAGGGAAAGTGTGCCCTGAAGGCCGTTCCCGATCCAGGTAGCGCCGATGCAGGACACGATGTCAAACGACTCGGGGGTGTCTTCGTACGTGGCTGCATCGGCTTCCACCAGAGCGACTTGATCGGCTACGCCGAGTTCGACGGCGCGCACTCTGGCTGCTTCCAGAAATACCTTGCTGATGTCCACGCCCACGCCCTGGACGCCATAATCGGCCGCCCACCGAGAAAGCAGCTCGCCCTTTCCACAGGCGAGGTCGAGTTGCCGGGAACCGGGAGCGATACGGCAGATCCGGCCCAGCAGGTCCAGCTTTTCGTCGGTCAAGGGATTGAGCGTGAGGTGGTTCTGCTCGGCTATTTCATGGAAGCGAAGTGACATGGTGGACAGTCTCGCCGACCAGGCGATTTCCGGTCCAATCATTAAATGGGTTGTCTACAGGCTCATGGACGTGTCAGGCCTTGCTAGGCTGGGAGGACCGGGCCACCCCACAGGTGGCCTTCGTCGCGTCAGGCCCGAGGGCGGGCGGCGACCAGCCCCGGTAGACCGTTGTTGTGAGTCCGCCGGGTGAGCCAACGAATGGACCAGAAGTGAACAGAGATAACGGATCGGACGGCGGACAGCGCGGCCGCGAAGACAACGAAGACCGGCCCTCCGGCGGAGGCGGCCGGAGCGGCGGCCACGGCTCTCGCGGGCGCGACTCCGCAGGCGACCGTCCGTTCCGTTCCGACGACAGGTCGCGCTCCGGCAACCGGGGAGACAGAGGACCTCGACGGGACGAGGGCTACCGTGAGCCCCGCGGTCCGCGCCGTGAAGGCGACGATCGCCGTACCTACCGGGACAGAGACGACCGCGGCCCCCGCCGTGAGGGTGGCTCTGGTGAGCGGCGTGAGGGCGGTTACGGTTCTCGTCGTGACAGTGATCGTGGTCCGCGTCGTGAGGGTGGTTACGATCGTGGTCCTCGTCGTGAGGGTGATGATCGTGGGTTCCGGGGTGGTGAGCGGCGTTCGTTCCGGGATCGGGATGATCGGGGTCCGCGTCGTGATGACGATGGCCGTCGTCCGTTCCGGGATCGGGACGATCGCGGCCCGCGGCGGGAAGGTGGATTCGGCGCCGGCCGGGGCAGTGATGGTGGTCCGCGTCGTGAGGGCGGATTCGACCGTGGTCCTCGTCGTGAGGGTGGCTCTGGTGAGCGGCGTGAGGGCGGTTACGGTTCTCGTCGTGACAGTGATCGTGGTCCGCGTCGTGAGGGTGGTTACGATCGTGGTCCTCGTCGTGAGGATGACGGCCGCCGTCCGTTCCGGGATCGGGACGATCGCGGCCCGCGTCGCGGCGGCGGTTATGGCGAGCGGCGTGAGGGCGGTTACGGGGACCGTCGTGACAGTGGCTCTCGCGAAGGCCGGCCGTTCTCCCGGGACGACCGCGAGGAGAGTGCCGGATCCCGCGCCAGATACGGCAGGCCCGATCGCGAGGCCGAGGCGCCGCAGCGCGAGCGGCTGCCCGAGGTCGAGCCCGACATCACCGCGGACGAGCTCGACAAGGAGGTCCTGGAAGAACTGCGGTCGCTGCCCGGTGACCTCGCCGACCTGGTCGGTCGGCACCTGGTGGCCGCCGAGCGCGCGCTGGAGGACGACGACCCCGACCGTGCACATGAGCACACGAAGGTCGCGCGCAGGTTCGCGGCGCGTATCGGTGTCGTACGCGAGGCCGCGGGCATCGTCGCCTACCGCGCGGGCCACTTCTCCGAGGCGCTGAGCGATCTGCGGGCCGCCAGGCGGATGACGGGCTCGGACGTGTACCTGGCGGTCATTGCCGACTGCGAGCGCGGCCTCGGCCGTCCGGAAAGGGCCATCGACCTCGTACGCTCGCCAGAAGCCGAACGTCTCGACAGGGCCGGGCGCATCGAGCTGACCATCGTCGAGTCCGGGGCCCGGCGCGACCTGGGCCAGCACGACGCCGCCGTGATCACGCTGCAGCGCCTGCCCGAGCTGCGCGACCCGCAACCCAAGCCGTGGTCGGCCCGGCTGGCGTTCGCCTACGCGGACGCACTGGCCGACGCCGGTCACCAGGAGGCGGCCACCGACTGGTTCGGGAGGGCGATGGCGTTCGACGAGGACGGCGAGACAGACGCGGCAGAACGGTACGCGGAGCTGACCGGGTCCGTCATCGAGGACCTCGAGGAGGACTTCGACGACGACGCCTCCTATACCGACGACCTTGCTACCGGTGACCTCCTGGGGATGGAGGCGCATGAGGGCCGGGTCGTCGACGTGCCGGAGCGGGCGGACGTACCCGATGACCAGGGTTCGGGTTCCCAGGACGCGGCTGAGCCGCAACAAGCTTCCGTGGGCGTTCACGGCGGCGACGTCCAGGATGCTGACGTCCAGGACGCTGAGGTGCGGAAGGCCGATGTCGCGGATCCCGAGGACCCGGATGCGGGAGCCCGAGACGTCGAAGCTCAGGACACCGACGGAGCGGACAGGGAGGCCCCGACCGAGAGCCCTCAGGTTCCGGACGAGGACCCGCGTGTCCAGGCGGAGAAGCCGGGTGTTCCTGATGAGCAGCCGGCCGTTCGTCACCACGAAGCGGAGCAGGACGAGCGCACGCAGGATCGCGCGGCCGACCGGCCGGATGCTCCCGAGGCCAAGGAGCATGGCGAAACCCCGGGCATCACCCCGGCGTTCATCGAGCCCGATTTCGGTGACGCGCTCGGCGAGCCCACCGCGGACCGTCCCAAGACGGACGACTGACGCAGGCAGGACACCCCGCCGCCACTGATCGTGGCGGCGGGGTGTCGCGTTCGAGGGTCTGCCTGTACGGCCGTGTCACCCGAAACGGTCGTCCGTCACGGTGAGACGCGGTCGAGCCAGTGGAGGATGCCCGCCACGTTCGAGGGTGCTCCGCTCAGCAGTTCGAAGTGCTCAGCCGTCGGGTCGTCGGCCTTCAGCGCGGTGTAGCGCTCCTTGGTGCGGTCTCTGACCATGGCGACGGCGTGGTCGAGGTCCATGCCCTCCGAACGGGCCTGCTGGGTGAGATCGACCCAGATGCGGAGCTCCTCCGCAGACCGCTCCAAAGTCTCCTGGACGGCGTCGACCGGCCCGTAGTGGCTGAACAGCAGGCGTTGCGGCCCAAGCGCCCCGAACAGGGCGATCGAGTCGAGTGCCGTCTGCAGGTCGAAGTCCGGCGGAGGCGTCGCGGGGCGCAGATCGCCCGTCTCCGGCAAGTAGACTCCTGCGGCGTCGCCGACGTACAGATCCCCGGTGGCGGAGTCGACCAGGCCCACGTGGTGCTTGGCGTGGCCGGGCGAGTAGTGGCTGCTCAGAGTACGCCCGTTGCCCAGGTCGATGGCGCCGGTGTCGCCGAGTGCGACGATACGCTCGGCCTCGGTGGGGGACAGCTCGCCGAACAGTGTGTCGAGCCGGTCGCCCCAGACCATGCGCGCACTGGCCATCAACCGGGTGGGATCGGCGAGGTGCCGGGCTCCCTTCTCGTGAACGACGACCTGCGCGGAGGGGAAGAACCTGGCGATGTCTCCCACGCCTCCCGCATGATCCAGGTGGATGTGGGTCACCACGACGGTGGCCAGGTCCTCCGGTCCGACGCCGAGCGACGCGAGCGCGTCACGCACCACCGGAGCGGACGTCGAGGTGCCCGTCTCCACCAGGCACGGCCGGTCACCCAGGATGAGATAACCGGCCGTGATGCCCGAATAACCCGCCATCCTGGTGTCGATCTCATAGACGTCGCCGCCCAGAGCGGTGATGTTGTCCACAGGCGCTCCCGCACGTTCTGCCGTTATCCCCAGAACGGCATTCCAGCCGGTCCGGCTTTCTCCTCATCGTAGATAGTGATCTCACCAGAGCACCGACAGGGGAGGAAGACAGTGGACCGCAATGAGGTCTTGCTGGTGGGAAGGCTGTCAGCGGCGGCCGAGGAGCACGCGTTGCCGAGCGGCGACACCGTGACGAAGTGGCGCGTCATCGTGCGCCGCCGACGGCACAGGCGCGGAGCCGCCCTGACGGACAGCATCCCGTGTGTCACCTTCAACCCGGAGGTCGCCGCCATAGTTCGCACCCTCAAACCTCGCGACTGCATCGAGGTGGCGGGGTCGTTCCGCTGCCGGGTCTTCGGGCCGTCCGCGGCCAAGGTCTGGAGGTACGAGGTGGAGGTGAGCTCCGCCAAACCCTTCGAGGCCGAGCTGACCGAACCCGACGCCCCGGCCCCCGACCCGTCCGCCGGCTCCGAGGGGAATGTCACCGCCCTGATCCCCAGGCAGGTGGCCTACCTGGCACGAGCCGCCTGACCTCGGCCGCTCGCCCGTGCCACAGGGGCGCGTGCACGCACGACTGGCCGGATCGCCCGGTTGTCCGTGCACGCGCCGGCCTCGCCGGGGCTTGCGACGATCTTGCCGGGCGCGGGCAACGTCCGTACAGCCGCCAACCGGCGGCGCTTCTGCACGTCGTGAGGATGCGCCGCCGCAGACAGTCCGTGGTCATGGCGGCAGCAGAGCTGTGATCAGCCAGTTCGGACAGCTCGTGAACCCTCTTCTGAGATCACCTCCACGGCAGTCACCCACAGGAAGGACTCACTCGTGCGCACCGTTTACGTCGTCACTCATCCGGAGGCGACGCACCATGTCGAGGGGGTCGTCGGCGGCTGGC
The DNA here is from genome assembly GCF_004348345.1 of Nonomuraea longispora. Classification (GTDB taxonomy): domain Bacteria; phylum Actinomycetota; class Actinomycetes; order Streptosporangiales; family Streptosporangiaceae; genus Nonomuraea; species Nonomuraea longispora. The sequence goes on along the minus strand of NZ_SMJZ01000174.1, from coordinate 14,074 downwards.
ATGATTCCCAGCTGACGCCGGCCGGCCACCGCGCGGCGGCCTCGATCGCCGAAGCGCTGCGAGCCCGGATCCCGGCCGGGGCCGAGGTGGAGCTGTTCTCCTCGGATCTGCGGCGCACCCGGCAGACGGCCGAGAAAGTCGCCGAGTTGTTCGGCGTGAAAGCAATACATGAATCGTCGGTCCAGCCGCCACCGGCTGCCGGGGAGCGGTTAGAACACGACGAGGGCGTGGCGGGCGCCGAGACCAAGGCGGCGCTGGCGCGGCGCATCTACGCGGCCATGGACCAGATCGTGCAGCGGCCCTGCGACAACCAGATCATCGTGACGCACGGTGGTTCTTTGACGTTCGTCGTGGCGTCCTGGATCAAAATGCCGATCAGGGCGGTCGGCCATGCCAGTTTCCTGGCGCCGTCCGGCAGCATCACCACACTGCGCGAAGACGACTGTTTTCACAATCGCACGGTCGTGCACCTCGGTGACATCCGCCATCTCTCCTCCGCCGCAACCGGCTGACCTCTGCCTGGCGGCTTCGATGGCCAAGGGGGTGACGTGCTGCCGAGCATCACGTCGCCACGACGGGACGCCTCAGTCGATCGCGAACGTGCGGAGGACCAGACCGGTTCTGGGCTTCGGGCCGAAGGAGGTGCTCTTGCGGGGCACCCGTTCGCCGCCGGCGGCGACGGCAAGCACCTCCTCGGCCTTGAGCGGTTTGAGGATCACGGCGGTGCCACCGGAGCGGGCGGCCAGCCGCACCGCGGCTCGCGCGTCGTGATGCACGATGCGCACGGCCCGCTCGTCGTCACGCATGCCCCACACCTTGGGCATGACGAACTCGGACAGGACGGACGTGTTGAGGCTGCTCCAGCGGTCGGAGCGCTCGGGCGGCATCGCATGGGCGAGCTGCACCGGGTCGGGATCGGTGAGCAGGTGCGCACCGCCCTCACCGGCCAGCAGGAACGCCGGCTCCGCCGCCTCATCGAGCGCCGCCAGGCCCAGCGTCAGGTCGTCATAGTCGTGGACCCGCCACGACCCCTTCGCCCTGGCGGCCGCCTCGTCCAGAGGAAGACCGGGAATCACGCGGTGGATCGCCTTCAGGTCGGGCGGGTACGCGGAGCTGTCGACGAGCAGGGCCAGCCCGAAATCCCACGGACCCGCCGTCGAACGACCCGCTCCCGCCGCGGGAGCGTCCTGCCCTGTCCCGGCGCCGTCGTCCTGTTGCGCGGATCCGGGTCGCCCGGCTCCGGCGCTGTCGCCGTGTCGCGACGCCAGGTCGGCCCGTTCGGGGTCCGGACGTTGTGGCTCGCCTGCCGAGTGGGTTGGCTGCGGGCCTGGACGGCGTGGCCCGGCTGCGCCGGTACGTTGCGGCGTGGGACCGGCTGCTTCGTACGTCGTCGGGGGCGCCGGCCGGGTGTCCGGGGTGGTCGGTGGGGTGGCTCGCTGGTCACTGCCGGAGGCCCGCGTGCCGGCCGGGCCGGTCCGGCGGCGTGTTTCATGTTCCTGACGCTGGAGCACGCGATAGGTCGCATACCTGTGGTGTCCGTCGGCGATCAGGGCCTGCCGGTCATGGAGGTCGGCGTTGATCGCGGCGAGCTCCTCCGGATCCGTGATGGCCCACAGACGGTGGGTGAGGCCGTCCTCCGTGCGGGCCGACACGAGGGGCTGCCGATACCGGGTCACCTCGTCGACCAGGCGGCTGGCGGTGCCGTTCGCGCCGTCGTAGAGGAGGAAGATGGGTTCGAGGTTGGCCTGAGTGGTGCTCATCAGAGCGAGCCGGTCGGCGACGGGCCCCGGCATGACGTCCTCGTGCGGGAGGATGATGCGCTGGTCCGGGTCGGTCAGGCCCACGTCGCCGATGAGGCCCCGCTGCAGCACCTCCGCGCCGCTCTGCTCGTAGACGTAGAGCGCCGGCACGTCGTCGGCCACAAGCACGCCCGTGTCCAGCCACGCCCTCAGCGTGTTCCTCGCCTCGGTGTACCGCGATTCGAGCGGCTCCTGGGCCTGCGCGTCCGGCGCGGCACCGGGCTGTCCGCCGCGCGCTGTGCCGGAGCGGGCAGGAACGTCGTCGGCGGATGGGGGCGCGGGGACGTCGGCGGAGGACGGGTGACCGGGGGACGAGCAGGGAAGGATGAGCCGTACGACGTTGTTGGGGTGGGAGTCGAGCAGCGTGTCCACGTCTGCGTCGGAGATCAGGTCGTACGGCGGAGAGGTCACCTTGGCGGGATCGTCGACAGCGAAACGCACGCCACGGAAGGGCCGCAGCACCAGTCCATCAGGCACCGGCAGTTCAGGAGTCCCCATACCGGGCATGGTCCCATAAATGTCTACGCCGTCCGGAAGTCGCCCCGGGGTTGCGGTCGGTTCCGTTCCGCAGCAGGGCGGGACGGTGATCAACATCCAGCGATGAAGGAGTCCTCACGTATGGGTCAGAGTGACAACGTTCATGACGGGAGCTGGGGAGCTCCTGAGGGCGGTGTTTACGACTGGTATCAGCGTGGGGTGCGCTTGTTGAAGGACGGCAGCCCGGCGGCCGCGGCGGCCTTGCTGGAGAGGGCCGCCGCGGCCGAGCCGGAATCACGCAGCATTCTGGAGGCGCTGGCCAGGGCGCAGTTCAATTCCCGCCAATACGCTGAGGCGGCGGTCAGTTTCCGCCAGATCGTGGACGCCAATCCGGCCGAGGATTACGCCTACTTCGGTCTCGGATTGTCCTTGTGGCGGACCGGGGACGTGGAAGGCGCACAGGAACCGCTGGCCATCGCGGTCGCCATGCGGCCCGACGAACGGCATTACGTTTCCGCGTTGAAGAGTGTCCGGGCGACCTTGCGCGCACGCCGCGAGATGTAGCGGCAGGACCGCCACTCGGGCTGCGACGGGTGAGCGTTTCGAGGGCGAGACGTCCCGGACGGGCGGCCGGCTCGGTGACGTGCGCCGGACCACCAGGTGTCCCCGGTCACGGATCACGCGTCGTGGCGGGTGGCGTTGGCGGCGACGGCCGTCCGGAGGTAGGCCCGCCAGCCCCGGCGCCGTCCCGTCGATGGAGGCGGTGAAGCGGTGGTCCGTCTCATAGGTGCAGTCGTAGCGCCAGCGGGTCAGGTGAGCGCGGTGCTCCTCGGCCAGGTCCATGGCGGGCTCGCCGTCCGCCGGCGCGCCCGTCCGCATGACGTCGGCCATGCGGGCGTAGACGCCTGCCGCCTCGGCCACGACGCGTTTCCAGTCCTCCTTGGAGCGCGAGGCGGCGCGTCGTTGCGCGTCGTTCCGTGCCTGGGTGCCACCCCAGCGGCGCCCGGCCTCCCCGCGTGCTCCTCCGGACGGAAATCGCCGAACAGTTCGGTGCGTTCCTCGAGGGTGAGGTTCAAGTTCGAGGACAAGGTCCATCCCTTCCGCAGGTGCGTACGACGGCGACGCTAAAGTCTCACGCGGCGTGAGAGTCAATCCGGAAGGGGCGCTGTGCTGATCGACGGCTATGACACCCTGCTGCTCGACCTCGACGGCGTGGTCTACCTGGGCGGCCACGCGGTCCCGGGCGCCCCGGCGGCGCTGGAGGAGGCCCGGCGCAGAGGAGTGCGGCTGGCGTACGTGACCAACAACGCCTCCCGGACGCCGGCGGCCATCGCCGCGCACCTGCGTGAACTCGGCGCGCCCGCCACGGCCTCCGACGTGGTCACGTCGGCTCAGGCGGCCGCCCGGCTGGTCGCGGAGCGCGTTTCGCCGGGTTCGAACGTGCTGGTGGTCGGCGGGTCGGGGCTGCGGCTGGCCGTACGGGAGCAGGGGCTGCGGCCCGTGTCCGCCGCCGCCGAGTCCCCCGCCGCCGTGGTGCAGGGGATAGCGCCAGGTCTGTCGTACGAGCTGCTGGCGGAGGGGACGCTCGCCGTGCGGCGGGGGGCGCTCTTCGTGGCCTCCAACCGCGACAGCACCATGCCCACGGGCCGCGGGGAACTGCCGGGCAACGGGTCGATGGTCCGGGTGATCGCCGCCGCCACGGGGGTGGAGCCGGTGTACGCGGGCAAGCCGGACCCGCCGCTGCACCGGGAGTCGATGCTGCGTACGGGAACCCGGCGGCCTCTGGTGGTGGGCGACCGGCTCGACACCGACATCGAGGGCGCCTCCAACGCCGGGGTCGAGAGCCTGCTGGTGCTGACGGGGGTGGCCACGCCGGTCGAGGTGCTGACGGCGGCGCCCCGGCACCGGCCCACGTACGTCGGGCAGGACCTGAGGGCGCTGCTGCGGCCCTATCCCGAGGTGCGCGACGGTTCCTGCGGTGGGTGGCGGGCCCGGTGGCGCGACGGCGTGTTGTGCCTCGACGGTGACGGCGACCGCATCGACGGGCTCCGTGCCGCCTGCGACGCCGCCTGGTCCGCGGCCGGCGACGGGCAGATCGAGGAGGGCGCCGTCAAGCCCGTACTGGACCGGGTCGGATAGCGGCGCCGGCGCCTTCAGAGGCTCATGCGATCCGTTCAGCGGTCTGGCGGGCGAACTGCCAGCCGCCCACGGTGAGGAGCAGGGCGCAGGCCACGACCAGCGCCGCGAGCGACACCGGCACGCCGCCGCTCCAGCCCCGCAGCACCAGCAGCCGGATGGCCTCGATGGCGTAGGTGAGCGGGTTGACCCTTGCCACGAGCTCCATCCACGCCGGCATCCACGCCGGCATCCACGCCGGCATGGCCGACAGCGGCACGAACGCGTTGCTCATGAACAGCAGGGGCAGCGTGGCGAACCCCGTGACCGCGAAGAACGTGCCGTGGGAGGGCACCGAGCAGGCCAGGGCCATCGCCGCGGCGGTGAGCGCCAGCGTCAGCAGGGCCGTCGCCGGGTGAGACCTGCTGCATCACGTAGCCGATGCGGCGGCGTACGGCTGCCGCCTCCGTCACCACGTCGAACCCGCACACTCGCGCCGCGCCCGCGCTCGGCGGGAGCAGCGTGGACAACATCTTGATCGTGGTGGTCCTGCCCGCGCCGTTGGGGCCGAGCAGCCCGAAGATCTCGCCGGGAGCCACCGCCAGGTCCAGCCCGTCGACGGCGTGGTGGTCGCCGAAGGCACGGCGCAGGCCCTCGGTCTGGATGATCGCAGTCATCACTTCACGCCATCGCATAACAGTTAGCGAGGCCATTAATGGCTCGGGGCCCGTGCGAGTCGACAGCCCCTCAGATCAGCTTGCGCAGCCGCAGCAGGTCGCCGAAGCTGGCGTCGACTTTCACCCGCCCCCCGAGCAGCGCGCGCGCCAGGTCGAGCTCCCCGTCGACCAGCGCGATCAGGTCGTCGCTCACGATCGTGAGCTTGACGTCGGCCGGCTTGCCGCCGGCCGGAGGCGTCTCGGCGAACGGGTCGAGCCCCCCGTGCGTCAGGCGACCGTAGAAGGTCACGTCGAGGTCGGAGACCCGGCAGCTGACCGTGCGCTCGACGACGTGCTTGGCACGGTCGGCCTCGTCGATCTCGTCGAACTGGTCGACGAGCTTGGCCAGTGCCGCCCGGCACTCCTCGACGCTTGCCATGATGCGCATCCCTTCTTCCTTCGCGGACGGTAGCGTTCCACATCAGTAGCACCTCGTACGACCTTCAACGACTGACGGGCCCGCCAAGGTCCCGGGCGCCCGCCGGAGGCGTTAACGTCGAGACATGAGTGAGCTGCCGGAAGGGACAGGCGACGAGCGGGTCGACGCCATCGTGGCCGGGCTCGGCCGTCTGGGCGAGCAGCCGGCGAGCGAGCACGTGGCGATCTTCGACGAGGCGTTCTCCGGACTGGAGAGCGTGCTGGCGGCCGTTGACGACTCGGGCGGGCAGGCTCCGGACGGGCAGGCTCTTGCAGGTCGACACGTTGCGGGCGGGCACGTTATGGGCGGGCAGGGCGCCGGTGAGCGGCCCGCGGGCCAGCGGTGAGCCGCAGGATCCGCCTCGACAGCGAGCTGGTGCGCCGAGGGCTGGCCAGGTCGCGCGAGCAGGCCACCCAGCTCATCGAGGCCGGCCGGGTCACCGTCGGTGGCCGCCGGGCCGGCAAGGCGGCCACCCAGGTCGACACCGCCTCCGCCATCGTCGTGGCCGCCTCGGACGACGGGCCCGACTACGTTTCGCGAGGAGCGCACAAACTGCTCGGCGCGCTGGAGGCGTTCGAGCGCCTGACGGTCGAAGGCCGCCGCTGTCTCGACGCGGGCGCGTCCACCGGCGGGTTCACCGACGTGCTGCTGCGTCGCGGGGCCGCACACGTGGTGGCCGTCGATGTCGGGTACGGCCAGCTGGCCTGGTCCCTGCGCACCGACGAGCGGGTCACGGTGATGGAGCGCGTCAACGTGCGCGACCTCACCCCCGGCATGGCCGGCGAGCCGCCCACGCTGATCGTGGGAGACCTGTCCTTCATCTCGCTGCGGATCGTGCTGCCCGCCCTGGTCGAGGTGGCCGCGCCGCGAGCCGACTTCGTGATGCTCGTCAAACCGCAGTTCGAAGTGGGCAAGGACCGAGTCGGGGCGGGTGGCGTGGTGCGCGATCCCGTGTTGCGGGTTAGTGCCGTGCGCGACGCCGCCGCCCGGGCTCAGGACCTGGGGCTGACCGTACGCGGCGTGACCGCGAGTCCGCTGCCGGGGCCGTCGGGAAATGTGGAATATCTCCTCTGGCTGGGCAAAGGGGAAGGCGAGCCGCCGGTCGCCGACCTCGACGCAGAGATCCAGCGGGCCGTCGAGGAAGGGCCGCAATGAACCGGACCGTGCTGGTCGCCGTACACACCGGGCGTGACGCCGCGGTCGAGAGCGCGCGCCTGGTCGTCGACCGGCTGATCGACGCCGACATCACCGTCATGGTGCTCGACAGCGAGGCCGGCGAGATCGGCAGCGCCAGGGTGGAGGCCGTGCCCTGCGACCCGGGCGCGGCCAAGGAGGCCGAGGTCATGATCGTGCTCGGCGGCGACGGTACGCTGCTGCGCGCGGCGGAGCTGGCCCGGCCGGCCGGCACGCCGCTGCTGGGGGTCAACCTCGGGCACGTCGGCTTCCTGGCGGAGGCGGAGGTGGCCGACCTGGCCACGGCCGTCGACAGCGTCGTGGCGGGGCGCTACGACGTCGAGGAGCGCATGACGGTCGACGTCGTCGCCAGGATGAACGGGCAGGTGCTGGCCGACACCTGGGCGCTCAACGAGGTCACCGTCGAGAAGCAGGAGCGCCTGCTCGAGGTCGTCGCCGAGATCGACGGCCGGCCGCTGTCCAGGTGGGGCTGCGACGGCGTGATCTGCGCCACCCCGACGGGCTCCACCGCCTACGCCTTCTCCGCCGGCGGCCCCATCGTGTGGCCGGAGGTGGAGGCGCTGCTCATGGTGCCCATCAGCGCCCACGCGCTGTTCGCCAAGCCGCTGGTCATCTCGCCGCGCTCCACGCTGGCCGTGGAGATCCTGCCCGACACGCCGTGCGGGGTCCTGTGGTGCGACGGCCGCCGCAGGTTCGAGCTGCCGCCGGGCACGCGGGTGGAGGTCCGCAGGGGCGCCGAGCCCGTACGCCTGGCACGTCTGCACGGCGTGGAGAGCACCGGGGCCCCCTTCACCGACCGGCTGGTGGCCAAGTTCGAGCTTCCCGTGCAGGGCTGGCGCGGAAGGGTCCGACCCTGAGTGGATGGAGGGCAGAGCGCGTAGGATCACGTGGACACGCACGTGGGCATGGTGGGCCGCCCCCCAGCGGTCCAGCGGTCCAGAGCCGGCAGCCGCTGCCGGCTTCCGGAGGCGATCCGGGTGACCATCAGACAGGGCAGTGAACGGGAGTGGGCAGTGCGACCAAGGGTCGAGGAGGTCCGCATCCAGGGGCTCGGCGTCATCGATGAGGCCGTTCTCGAGCTCTCGCCGGGCTTCAACGTGGTCACCGGCGAGACCGGCGCGGGCAAGACGATGGTCGTCACCGGGCTCGGCCTGCTGTTCGGCGGCCGGGCAGATCCTTCGCGCATCCGGCCGGGCGCCGACAAGGCGACCGTCGAGGGGACCCTCGTCGTCGAGCAGGGCGGCCACGTCGCCCAGCAGGTCGAGGACATCGGCGGCGAGGTCGAGGACGGCACGCTGATCATCTCGCGGGCCGTCTCCGCGGAGGGCAGGTCCAGGGCCTGGCTGGGCGGGCGCACGGTGCCCGTCGGCACCCTGACCTACCTCGCCGACGACCTGGTGGCGGTGCACGGGCAGATGGACCAGCAGCGGCTGCTCCAGGCGACCCGGCAGCGCGCGGCGCTCGACCGTTACGCGGGCGACGAACTGGTCAAGCCGCTGCGGGCCTACACGCAGGCGTACAAACGGCACAAGAAGGTCACCGCGCTGCTGGAGGAGCTGACCACAAGAGCCAGGGAGCGGGCGCAGGAGGCCGACATGCTCCGATTCGGCCTGGAGGAGATCGAGAAGGTCGACCCAAAGCCGGGCGAGGACGCAGAGCTGCGCGGCGAGGAGGAGCGGCTCTCGCACGCCGACGCGCTGCGCAGCGCCGCGACCACGGCGCACACGGCGTTGCTCGGCGACCCGATGGAGGCCGCGGGAGGCCCGCACGACGTGATCTCGCTGCTCGGCGAGGCGAAGTCGGCGGTCGAGGCGGTGCGCGACTTCGACGCCCAGCTCGCCGGTGTCGCCGACCGGCTGGCCGAGGCCGGCTACCTGATCTCCGACGTGGCCACCGATCTGGCGGCGTACGCGGAGTCGATCGAGGCGGACCCCACGCGGCTGGCGGCGGTACAGGAACGCCGGTCGGTGCTGTCCGGCCTGATCCGCAAGTACGGCGAGGACAGCGCCGGGGTGCTGGCCTGGGCGCAGCAGGCCGCCGGCCGCCTGTCCGAGCTGGAAGGCGACGACGAGCGCATCGACGAGCTGACCCGCGAATACGACGAGCTGACCGCCCGGCTCACCGAGCTGGCGGCCGAGCTCACCAAGGTGCGCGAGGCGGCCGCGGAGCGGTTCGGCCAGGCCGTGACCGAGGAACTGACGGCGCTGGCCATGCCGCACGCCAAGGTCGTCGTCCAGCTCGGCCAGAGCGAGGAGTTCGGTCCCGAGGGCCGCGACGAGGCGGAGCTGCGGATGGCCGCCCATCCGGCCGCGCCGCCGCTGCCGCTCAACAAGGGAGCCTCCGGCGGCGAGCTGAGCCGGGTGATGCTCGCGATCGAGGTGGTGTTCGCCGGTGCCGACCCGGTGCCGACGTTCGTGTTCGACGAGGTCGACGCGGGCGTCGGCGGCAAGGCAGCGGTCGAGATCGGGCGCCGCCTCGCCCGGCTCGCCCGGACCGCCCAGGTGATCGTGGTCACCCACCTGCCGCAGGTGGCGGCCTTCGCCGACCAGCATCTCGTGGTTGAGAAGGCCGGCGACGGCAGCGTCGTGCGCAGCGGCGTCGTGGCCCTCGACCACGAGGGACGCGTGCGTGAGCTGTCCCGCATGCTGGCCGGTCTCGAGGACTCCGAGCTGGGCCGGGCGCACGCCGAGGAACTGCTGGGGCTGGCAGCGGCGGACAGGTGACTCTGGGCGACATAGTGGACACGCCGCGTCATGCATGGCCCTTGCGCCGTTTCTCTCTGGCAGGATGGTCATGATGAAGGTTCCGGGGAGCAGGATGCCGGGCCTCCGTGGTTGGAAGGCCGAGAGCCTTCCCGGTGTTACGGCAGTGGCGAGAATCGACCGGCGGACCAAGAGGCTCACCAAACGCCTCCAGCCGGGGGAAATTGCGATCATCGATCATGTCGACGTAGACCGGGTCAGCGCGGAGGCTCTTGTCGCGTGCGGGGCCGCGGCCGTGGTCAACACTGCCGCCGGCATCAGCGGCCGTTACCCCAACCTGGGGCCTCAGATTCTGCTGGAAGCGGGCGTGTCGTTCATCGACAACGCCAACCGGGAGTTGTTCGAGCGGATCAAGGACGGCGACGTCGTCCGGGTCTGCGACGGCGCGGTCTACCTCGACGACGACATCGTCGGCAAAGGTGACGAGCAGAGCATCGAGACGGTCGAGGCCGCCATGGCCGAGGCGCGCGCGGGGCTGGCCGTCCAGATCGAGGCGTTCGCCGTCAACACCATGGAATATGTACGCGGTGAGGGCAGGCTCCTCATCGAGGGCGTCGGCGTGCCGGAGATCCGCACCTCCATGGAGGGCCGGCACGTCCTCATCGTGGTGCGCGGCTACCACTACAAGGAAGACATCGCCACGCTGCGGCCCTACATCCGCGAGTACCGTCCGGTGCTCGTGGGAGTCGACGGCGGCGCAGACGCGCTGCTGGACGCCGGCTACCAGCCCGACGTGATCGTCGGCGACTTCGACTCGGTCTCCACCAAGGCCCTGACCTGCGGCGCCGAGCTCGTCGTGCACGCCTACCGCGACGGCCGGGCCCCCGGTCTGGAGCGCGTCCACCAGCTCGGCCGCGAAGCCGTGATCTTCCCCGCCACCGGCACCAGCGAGGACATCGCGATGCTCCTGGCCGACGACAAGGGCGCCGAGCTGATCGTCGCGGTCGGCACCCACGGCACGCTGGAGGAGTTCCTCGACAAGGGCCGGCCCGGCATGGCCAGCACCTTCCTCACCCGCCTGATCATCGGCAGCAAGCTCATCGACGCCAAAGGCGTGAGCAGGCTCTACCGCAGCCGCATCACCACCCCGCAGCTCCTCCTGCTGGTGATCACCGCGTTGATCACCATGGGGGTCGCGCTCTCCCTCTCGCCGATCGGCCAGACCTGGCTGAACGGCCTGCAAGACGCCTGGAACGCGTTCATCTTCTGGCTGGTCGGACTCTTCTCGTGATCGATTTTCGCTACCACCTCGTCTCCATCGTCGCCGTCTTCCTGGCCCTGGCGGTGGGCATCGTGCTGGGCACCACGCTCTTGCAGGAGCCCGCGGTCAAGTCGGCGCAGGAGATGACCGCCGCACTCACCAAGACCAAGGAGGAGCTGCGCGGGCAGATCGACACGCTGCAGGGCCGCGAGGCCGCCAACGACGCACTCCTCACCTCCATGACGCCCGACATTGTGGCAGGTGACCTGGCCGGGCAGAGCGTGCTCCTCATCGAGACGCCGGGCTCCAGCACGACGATCCGTGAGGCGGCGCAGCAGGTGCTCGGCGAGGCGGGCGCGGAGATCTCCGGGCGCGTCACGTTGACGGAGAAGTTCCTCGACCCCAAGGGCGCCGGCGTGCTCGACGGCCTGGTCAACCAGCTCAAACCGGCCAACATGGTCTTCGCCGAAACCGCCACCGCCTGGGACCGCGCCGCCACGCTGCTCTCCGCCGCCCTGGTCACCACCGACTCCTCCCAGGTCGGCACCCCCAACGCCGCCACCACCGAGGTGCTGAGCGCCTTCGAGACCGGCGGGCTGCTCACCCTCGACGGCGACCCCGGCAAGCGGGCCACGCTCACGGTGGTGCTCGCGCCGGAGAAGCCGTACGAAGGGGAGAACGCCGAGACCCAGGCCGGTGCGATCGCCTCGATGGCCGACGGGTTCGACGTGGGTGGCAACGGCACGGTGCTCGCCGGAGGCCCGGCAGCCCTCACCGCCGTCCCCGGTGACCCGATCGGCCACACCCGCGACGACAGCGACATCGCCAAGCGCGTCACCACCGTCGACTCGGCCGACATGCCCATGGGCCGCGTCGTGATCGTACAGTCGTTGCAGGAGCAGCTGGCCGGGCGCTCCGGACACTACGGCGTGGGCATCGGCGCGTCGTCCCCCATGCCGGCGGTGACGTCCGCCACCCCCACCCCCACCAGCGAGTCAGGGAGCTGACATGCCTGCCAGCAGGGCCCGTGGCCTGCTCTACGCCCTAGCCGGCGCCGCGATCGGCGCCGCCGCCGCCCGCGCCGCCTATGCCGCCTTCACCCGCAACCGGCCGGCCGAGCCGAGCGGCCGGTGGACACGGAAGAACCACCGCGGCGAGCCCATCACCCTGCTGGAAGGCCCCGCCTTCGTCGCCGGCGCGGGAGCCGCCGCCGCCTTCACGCCCGGCGTTCCCGGCCGCGTACGCGCCGCCGCGCTGCTCGCCGGAGGCGGCAGCGGGGCGCTCGGCGCCTACGACGACCTCTACGGCACCACGGCCTCCAAGGGTTTCAAAGGGCACCTGAGCGCGCTCGCCCGCGGTGAGGTCACCAGCGGCGCCGTCAAGATCCTCGGCATCGGCGCCACCGGCCTCGGCGCGGCCGCCCTCGTCTCCAAGGGCCCCGCCGACACCCTGGTCAACGGCGCGACCATCGCAGGCGCCGCCAACCTCGCCAACCTCTTCGATCTGCGCCCGGGCCGCGCCATCAAGGTCGGCCTGCTCGCCGGCGGGCCGCTGCTCGCCGTCTCCGTCCTGCGTGGCTCGCCCGCCGTCGCGGCGCTGAGCGCCGTCCCGCTCGGGGCCGCGGCCGCGCTGCTGCCCGACGACCTCGGCGAGCGCGCGATGCTCGGCGACGCGGGCGCCAACTCCCTGGGCGCGCTGCTCGGGCTCGCGGCGGTGACCAAGCTCGGCAGGTCCGGCCGCTACGTGCTGCTCGGCACCGTCGTGGCCTTGACCGCGGCCGCCGAGAAGATCAGTTTCACCAAGGTCATCGCGGGCAACCCGGTGCTCAACCGCCTCGACATGATGGGCCGCCGTCCCGTCGGCCCCGCGTGATCCGCCTTCTGTCGGTACGACCTGCCAGGATGTCTGCGTAAGCATGATCGTGCGCGGGGAGGCGGCGTGCGGGTGGTGACGGCGCGGGGTGTGGCCGGCGGTGCCCTGCTCATCGGGGCGCTCACGGTGCTGGCACGCATCGCCGGTTTCGGCAAACAATATGCCTTCGCGCAGACGGTCGGCACCAACTGCCTGTCCACCGCCTACATGACGGCCAACCAGATTCCCAACATCGTGTTCGAGGTGGTCGTCGGCGGCGCCCTGGCGGGGATGGTCGTTCCCGTCCTCGCGGGGGCGGCCGGGCGTGACGGCGCCGAGGGCGACGGCCCCGGCGAGCGGGCGGGGTGGGTCAGCTCGGCGCTGCTGACGTGGGTGGTCGTCGTGCTCGTGCCGCTGGGCGTGCTCACCGCGCTGCTCGCCGAGCCGATCACCGGGCTGTTCTTCGGCGACGTCATCGACAACTGCCCCGACGCCGGCGCGGTGACGGCCATCGCCACGCGCATGCTGGTCGTCTTCGCCCCGCAGATCCCCCTCTACGGCGTCGCCGTCGTGCTCTACGGTGTGCTGCAGTCGCACAAACGTTTCGCCGGGCCCGCGGTCGCGCCTCTGGTCTCCAGCATCGTGGTCATCGTCGCCTACCTGCTGTTCGTGCCGCTCAGCGGCGGGGTGCGCGATCCCGCCGAGGTGCCGTCGGCGGCCGAGCTCGCGCTGTCGGTGGGCACGAGCCTCGGGGTGCTGTCCCTGGTGCTGGCCGTGGCGGGCCCCGTGGCCCGCCTGGGCCTGCGGTGGCGGCCCACCTTACGTTTCCCCGACGGTGTGGCCGTGCAGGTGCGCAGGCTCGCCCTGGCCGGGATCGCGACCCTCCTCGCCCAGCAGGCGGCCATGATCGTGGTGCTGCTGCTGTCGAACAACGCGATCGGCAACGGCGCCATCACCGTCTACAACTACGCGTGGGCGATCTACCTGATGCCCTATGCCGTGCTGGCCGTGCCCATCGCGACCAGCGCGTTCCCCCGGTTGGCCGCGCAGGCGGGCGAGCCGGAGGCGTTCGCGGCGCTGGCCGCGCGCACGACGCGGGCCGTGGTGCTGGTGTCCGGCCTGGCCGCCGGGGTGCTGGCCGCCGCGTCAGGGCCGGGGGCCGTGGTGTTCCTCGGGACCATGAGCGAGGTGCCCGCGCCTCAACTGGCCGCCGCGATCGCGCTGTTCGCGCCCGGGCTGGTCGGATACGGGCTCATCGCGCACGCCGGCCGGGTGCTCTACGCGGCCGGCTGCGGCCGGGCCGCCGCCACCGGGACCGTGGCGGGATGGGTGGTGGTGATGGCCGCGCAGGCCGTCTTCGTGCTGCTGCTGCCCGAAGGGTGGAAGATCGGCGGGATGGCGCTCGGCATGAGCGTGGGCATGAGCGTGGGCGGGGCGCTGCTGCTGGTCTCAGTCGTACAGGCCCGAGGACGCGGCGCCGTGGCGGGGCTTCTTCGGGCCGTGGGAGGCGCCGCCGCCGGAGGGACGCTGGGCTACCTGGC
>NZ_SMJZ01000173.1 GCF_004348345.1 Nonomuraea longispora | reverse complement strand
CCCCTCGACCGGCCCCACCGCGCCCGCCTCCGCGCCCGCCTCCGCGCCCGCCTTCGCGCCCGCCGGCAAGGGAGCGGGCGCGGCAGGCGGTGAGGCGTCCGAGGAGCTGGCCCGGCTGCTGGGCCGGGCCCGGCGGCCGGTGTTCATCGCCGGGCGCGGCGCAAGGCACGCGCGCGGCGAACTGGAAGAGTTGGCCGGCCGGGTGGGCGCGCTGCTCGCGACCTCCGCGGTGGCGAAGGGCCTGTTCCGCGGCAGCCCCTGGGACCTCGACGTGAGCGGCGGTTTCGCCACCCCGCTCGCCGCCGAGCTGATCAGAGGCGCCGACCTCGTCGTCGGATGGGGATGCGCGCTCAACATGTGGACCACCGGCCACGGCGAACTCATCTCGCCGGGCACGAAGGTGGCGAAGGTCGACCTCGACCCGGGCGTCTTCACTGCGTACGCGCACGCCGACCTCGGCGTGGCCGGCGACGTGGCCGCCGTGGCGAGGTCCGTGACCGCCCGCGTCGGTGAGGCCGCCGGTTACCGCTCGGCCGGGATCGCGCGGCGCATCCGGGCCGAGGGGCGGTGGCGGGACGTCCCGTACGACGACGAGAGCGGGGGTGGTCGGATCGACCCGAGGACGCTCACCATCGGGCTGGACGACCTGCTGCCGCACGAACGGATCGTCGCTCCTGATTCCGGAAATTTCATGGGATATCCCTCGATGCTGATGGATGTCCCTGACGAGTTCGGGTTCTGCTTCACCCAGGCGTTCCAGTCGATCGGGCTGGGCCTCGCGACCGCGATCGGCGCCGCCGTGGCGCGGCCCGACCGGCTGCCGGTGGCGGCGCTCGGCGACGGCGGCGCCCTCATGGGCCTCGCCGACCTCGAAACCGTCGTCCGGCTCGGCCTGCCCATGGTGATCGTGGTCTACGACGACGAGGCGTACGGCGCCGAGGTACACCACTTCGGCCCCCACGGCCACCCGCTCGGCACCGTCACCTTCCCGCCGGTCGACTTCGCCGCCATCGCCAGGGGACACGGGCTCGACGCCGTCACGGTCACCGAGCCGGCCGGCCTGGAGGGCGTGGCCGCCTGGCTGGACGGCCCCCGGGAACGGCCGCTGCTGGTGCACGCCAAGGTCACCCGCGGGCACGCCTCCTGGTGGCTCGAAGGCGCCTTCAGATCCCACTGACCGCCGGGGGCCGGGAGCGCGGATCAGAGCTTGCGGAACGTACGGGACTCCTCGGCCGAGGCGAGCACGTCGGCCAGGGGCGCGTCCGCGCCGGCCGCCACCGCCGCCGCGATCGCGCCCTCCACGAACGGCACGTCCGCCACCACGATCCGGCCGTCCTCCTCCAGCAGGCGGGCGGTCAGCACCGAGCTGCCCAGGTCGGGGATGAGCACCACCCCGTCGCCCTGATCGACGGCGCGCACGGCCTCCTCGACGAGGTCCACGCTCGTGCCGAGACCGCCGTCCTCCGTGCCACCGGCGGCCGCCACGGGCACCTGCGCGCCCGCGATCCCCTTGGCCAGCGCCACGGCCTCCGCCGCCAGCCCGGCACTGTGCGAGACGAGCACCAGCCCCACCATCACGCCCCCTTCCCGGCTCCGCCCACCCACGACCACCCGGACGTGGCACCGCCCGCGTCCCCGGACCTGGCCGCGCCCGTGGATCCGGTCACGGTGCGACAGTGGCCAGGGCCGCCATGAACAGCGCCGCCGACGCCGCCCCCGGATCCTCGTGCCCGATGCTCCGCTCACCCAGGTAGCTGGCACGGCCCTTGCGCGCCTGCATCGGGATCGTGGCCTCGGCCCCTTCGGCGGCGGCCCGGGCCGCCTGCTCGAACGCCTCACGCACCCCCACCCCGTCGCGTACGGCGAGCGCCAGGGCGCGCGAGGCCGGCGCCAGCGCGTCCACCATGGTCTTGTCACCCGGCGCGGCCTTGCCCAGCCGCTCGACCGCCACGACGCCCTCCTCGAACGCCGCCGAGAACCCGGCCAGCGTCACCGGCGACTCCAGCACCTTGCCCATCTGCCGGAACACCGACCCGTACAGCGGCCCGGAAGCGCCGCCGACGCGGCGGATCAGCGCCGTGCCCGCCGAGGTCAGCACCTGCACCGGCGACTCGGGCGGCCATTCGGTGAGCGCCTTGTGCACTTCGGTGAGCCCGCGGTCGAGGTTGGTGCCGTGGTCGGCGTCGCCGATCGCCGCGTCGAGCCGGGTGAGGCGCTCGCGGTCGCGGTGCACGAGCCGGGCGGCCTCCTCGAACCAGGCCACGAACATGTCGGTGTCCATAGGTTCCGCGCGGTGCCCGCCCGGCCTCGGCCCGCGGGCAGCCCGCGCTCCCTCCCTTCAACAGACGTCACCATCGCAGGCCGGGCGTATCGACGGGGGCGTCCCAAAGGCGGGTCAGCGTGTCGTCGAGTCGGCAGACGGTGACGGAGAAGCCCTGCATGTCGAGGCTCGTCACGTAGTTGCCGACCAGCGACCGCGACACCCGCGCCCCCTTGCCCTTGACGTACGCCGCCACCTCCGCGAACACGACGTACAGCTCCATGAGGGGCGTGCCGCCCATGCCGTTCACCATGACGAGCAGGTCGCCCTGCAGCGGCAGGTCGCCGTGGACCGCGTCCATGGCGGTGGCCGCCAGCTCGCGCGCCGGCGCCATCGGCACCCTGGCCCTGCCGGGCTCGCCGTGGATGCCGATGCCGAGCTCGACGTCCGTCTCCGGCAGGGCGAACGTCGGCTTGCCCGCGTGCGGCGTCGTGCACGAGGTCAGCGCGATGCCGAACGACCTGCTGCGCTCGTCCACCGCGCGCGCGACGTCGGCCACGTCGGCCAGCGGCACGCCCTCCTCGGCCAGCGCCCCCGCGATCTTCTCGACGAACAGGGTCGCGCCGGTGCCCCGGCGGCCCGCGGTGTAGAGCGAGTCCTGTACGGCCACGTCGTCGTCGACCAGCGCGCTCGCCACTTCGACGTCCTCGGCCAGCTCGGCGGCCATCTCGAAGTTGAGCACGTCGCCGGTGTAGTTCTTGACGATGTGCAGCACGCCGGCGCCGCCGTCCACGGCCCTGGTCGCCTCGATGATCTGGTCGGGCACCGGCGAGGTGAAGATCTCGCCCGGGCAGGCCGCGTCGAGCATGCCGTACCCCACGAAACCGGCATGCAGCGGTTCGTGTCCTGAGCCGCCGCCCGACACCAGGCCGACCTTGCCCTGGCGCGGGCCGTCGGCCCGGTAGACCACCCGGTCGCGGATCCGCAGCGTGGGATGGGCCGCGGCCATGCCCTTCAGCGCGTCCTCAACCATGGAGTCTGCCGTATTCAACAGCTTCTTCATGGTTTGTACCTCTGCCCGCTTTCACGACCCCGCAAGCCTCACCACGCCGCCGGCGAGCTCCGGCCCCGACTACCGTGATGCCCGCCTGAACAGCTACCTTCTGCTCATGGCTGAGATCGTGTACCCGCCGGTGATCGCCGCCGCGCGGACCCTCTTTCGCGTGCTCGACATCCGATTCCACACGGAAGGCACCGAGCACGTGCCGCGGACGGGTGGAGCCGTGCTGGTGAGCAACCACATCAGCTACCTCGACTTCATCTTCGCCGGGTTCGCCGCGCTGCCGTCGAAGCGGCTGGTGCGCTTCATGGCCAAGCAGGACGTCTTCGACAACCGGATCTCCGGCCCGCTGATGCGGGGCATGCGCCACATCCCGGTCGACCGGGGGGCGGGCGCGGGCTCGTACGCGACGGCGCTGCGGACGCTCAAGGCCGGCGAGGTCGTAGGCGTCTTCGCGGAGGCCACCATCAGCCGGTCGTTCACCGTCAAAGAGATCAAGAACGGCGCGATCCGGATGGCCCAGGCGACCAACGTGCCGGTGATCCCCGTGGCGCTGTGGGGCAGCCAGCGGTTGTGGACCAAGGGCCGGCCGAAGAAGCTCCTGCAGCGGCACGTGCCGCTCACCATCCTGGTGGGCGAGCCGATGCACCCCAAGCGCGGCGAGAACGTCAACGACCACGTGATCGACCTGCACACGCGGTTGTCGGAGCTGGTCGACCGGGCGCAACGCACCTATCCGGACGTGCCGCAGGGCGTGTGGTGGCAGCCCGCCCATCTCGGCGGCACCGCGCCGACCCCGGAGGAGGCGGCGGCCATGGACGCGGCCGAGGCGGAGGCCCGCGCCAAGCAGGAATGACCGCCGACGCGCGTGACCCCCGCCCGATGCTCGGTGCGGGGGTGTCAGATGGCCGCCTGGTACGCGCTCGCGCGCATCCCCGCCAATAAACCCGCCGTCTGCTCCGGGGTGTAGCGTCGCACGGGATCGTGGTGGAGCAGCCCTTCGATCAGCGGGCGCATCACGCCCGCCCGGCGCGGGGGTGGATAGGGCCCGCTGCGGGCCATGCCGAGCACGGTCGCGGCGTCCTGCCCCGGGTAGGGAGGCTGGCCCTCGACGGCGCTGTAGAGGGTCGCGCCGAAGGACCACATGTCGGCCTCCTTGCTGGCCGGCCCCCCGTGCAGCCGCTCGGGCGCCATGAACGCGGGCGTGCCGCGCAGCCTGCGCGACGTCGTCATGCGGATGTCGCCCTCGGCGGTCGCTATGCCGAAGTCGGTCAGCACCACCCGGTCACCGGTCAGCATCACGTTGGCCGGCTTGACGTCGCGGTGCAGCACGCCGGCCTGGTGGGCGGTGCGCAACGCGGCGAGCAGGTGCTGGCCGATGGCCGCCACCGACTGCGCGGGCAGCGTGCCCACCTGGGAGAGCAGCTGGTGCAACGACAGCCCGTCGAGATATTCCATCACGATCCAGAGCTTGCCGCCCTCCTCGATCAGGTCGTGCACCGTGACGATGTTGGGGTGCGTCAGCCCGGCAGCCATCCTGGCCTCGCGCAGCACCCGGCGGCGCACCATCTCGGCCTCGCCGGCCAAGGTCAGCTCCTTAAGCGCCACCGTACGGTGGAGGAGCTGATCGAACGCGCGCCAGACGACGCCCATACCCCCACGACCGGCCTCCTCGTTCAGGAGGTACCGTCCGCCGATCTCCCGCATACCATCCCCTCAAGCTCGGGGATAATCATGTCACCTCAGCACAGGACTTAGGGTGCCTAACGTGCTCTGGATATGTCGGAATGTGCGGCTGCGCTGGTCACAGGCCCAGAAATTCGATCCGACACAGCGCGCCGCACCACCCCCGCTCGCCGCCGGACACCCGTCGGCTGCGCACACCCCGGGGCGCACAGCCGGACGAGGCCGCCGGCGCGGCGCGCCCGTCAGATGAGGAGGCGGAGTGCGCGCTCGGCCGTCCCCTCCGGCGCCTTGTCCGGGGACCCGGCCGTGAAGGGCGGCTGCGGGTCGTACTCGATCGCGAGCTGCACGCTCTGCGCGGTCTCCTCGTCCGTGGCCTGTGCCAGCAGCGTCAGCGCCATGTCGATGCCCGCGGACACGCCGGCGGCGGTCCAGATCTTGCCTTCCTTGACCACGCGCTGGCTGACCGCCACGGCGCCCCCCTCCTTGAGGAGGTCGAGGAGGGCCCAGTGCGTGGTCGCCTGCACCCCTTTCAGCAGCCCCGCGGCGCCCAGGAGGAGCGAGCCGCTGCACACCGAGGTCGTCCACGTGGTGTGCTCGTGCGCCTGCCGGATCCAGCCCGTCAGCGCGGTGTCCGACAAGGCATCCAGGGTGCCGAGGCCGCCGGGCACGACGATCACGTCGGGCCGCGGCATGTCGGCGTAGGAGGCCGTGGCGGTCAGCGTGAGCGTGCCCTGGTCGTCGGTGACGGGGCCGGCCTCCTCGGCGACGAACGTGACCGTCCACCCCGGCGCGAAGGCCAGTACGGTGTAGGGGCCCACGGCGTCCAGCGCGGTGTAGCGGGGGTAGAGCGGGATGGCCACCTGCATGGTCAACTCTCCTTCGACTGGAACCGGCGACGGTGGTCGCCGGGTGAGATCCGCCAGTGGCGGCGGAAGACGCGGTAGAGCGTCCCCGGCGTCCCGAGCCCCGACTCCCTGGCGACCGTGGCCAGCGGGTGGCCGGTGACCTCCAGGAGCCGCCTGGCGGCGTCGGCCCGGCTGCGTTCGACGTACCGGCCGGGCGACAGGCCCGTCTGCTCGGTGAAGACCCGTGAGAAGTGGCGCTCGCTCATGCCGGCGCGCGCGGCGAGCGCGGCCACGCTGAGGTCGGCCGCGGGGTTGGCGTCGATGTAGGACTGCAGCTCCCTGATCGGCTCGCTGCGCGGCGTCATGGCCCGCATCGGCGTGCTGAACTGGCTCTGCCCGCCCGGCCGGTGCAGGTAGACCACGAGCCCGCGGGCGACGTCGCGGGCGAGCGCGTGGCCGTGGTCCCTGGCCAGCAGCGCCAGCGCGAGGTCCACGCCGGACAGGACGCCCGCGGACGTCCAGACGTGGCCGTCCTCGATGTAGAGCGGGTCGGGGTCCACCTCGACGTGCCCGTAGCGAGCCGCGAGCGCGTCCGCGACGAGCCAGTGCGTGGTGGCCCGCCGGCGGTCCAGCAGCCCGGCCTCGGCCAGGACGAACGCGCCGTTGCAGACGGAGGCGACCCGCCGCGCGGAGCCGGCCAGCCGGGCGACCTCCGCGACCAGCTCGCCCTCCGCGATCTGCTCCTGCACGGACCACCCGCCCGCCACCAGCAGCGTGTCGACCGGCCCCTCGACCTCCCCGAGCGGCGCGGCCATGACGGTGACCCCGTTGCCGGCCGGGACGGCGCCCCCGCCCACGGCCGCCACCTCGACCCGGTAGCCGCCGGACGTGACCAGGGCGGCGGTGCCGAAGACGTCGGCGGGCCCGGCCATGTCGAGCAACTGGAAGCCGGGGAAGACGACCACCAGGACACGTCGCTGCATGCCTTCATGCTGGTGGCGCGCGATGATGGCGTCAACGACGCATCTATTGCAGATCACGCCATCCGGTACGCCGAACGCCCCCGGCACACGCGGTGTCCGGGGGCGTTCGGGGCGTTCGGGGGCGGTCAGCCCATGTGCGGGTAACGGTGGTCGGTCGGCGAGACGAAGCTCTCCTTGATCACACGGGCGTTCACCCAGCGGATCAGGTTGAAGATCGAGCCCGCCTTGTCGTTGGTGCCCGAGGCGCGGGCGCCGCCGAACGGCTGCTGGCCGACGACGGAGCCGGTCGGCTTGTCGTTGATGTAGAAGTTGCCCGCCGCGAAGCGCAGCCGGTCGGTGGCCGCCTTGATGACGTAGCGGTCCTGCGCGATGACCGCCCCGGTCAGCGCGTACGGGGCGATGCCCTCCATCTGGTCGAGCACCGTGTCGAAGTCGCCGTCGTCGTAGACGTGCACGCCGAGGATCGGCCCGAAATACTCCTTGAAGAAGATCTCGTCAGCCGGGTCGGCGCACTCCATGACGGTCGGCTTCACGAAGTAGCCGACCGAGTCGTCGTACGAGCCGGTGAGCACGTCGATGGCCGAGGACGACCGCGCCCGGTCGATGGCCTCCTTGTTCTTGGCGAAGGCCCGCCCGTCGATGACCGCGCCCATGAACGTCGACAGGTCGCCCGCCACGTCGCCCACGGTCAGCGACTCGGCCACGGAGACGAAGTCGTCGCGCATCCGGTTCCAGATCGAACGCGGCACGTACGCCCGCGAGGCGGCCGAGCACTTCTGCCCCTGATACTCGAAGGCGCCCCTGATCAGCGCCGTCGACAGCACCTCGGGGTCGGCCGACGGGTGGGCGAGCACGAAGTCCTTGCCGCCGGTCTCGCCGACGACGCGCGGATAGCCGTGGTAGGAGGCGATGTTGGCCCCGACCGTGCGCCACAGGTGCTGGAACGTCCCGGTCGAGCCGGTGAAGTGGATGCCGGCCAGCGCCGGGTGCGCGAGCGCCACCTCGGAGACGGCCTGCCCGTTGCCGGTGACGAGGTTGATCACGCCCGGCGGGAGCCCTGCGGCCTCCAGCACCCGCATCGTGAAGTGCGCGGCGAGCTGCTGCGTCGGCGACGGCTTCCAGACGACGACGTTGCCCATCAGCGCGGCCGAGGTCGGCAGGTTCCCGGCGATGGCGGTGAAGTTGAACGGAGTGATCGCCAGCACGAACCCTTCGAGCGGACGGTACTCCATCCGGTTCCACACACCGGGCGACGAGTTCGGCTGCTGGGCGTAGAGCTGACGCGCGTAGTGCACGTTGAACCGCAGGAAGTCGATCAGCTCGCAGGCGGCGTCGATCTCCGCCTGCTGCACCGACTTCGACTGGCCCAGAACGGTCGCCCCGTTGATGGTGGCCCGCCACGGCCCCGCCAGCAGGTCGGCGGCCTTCAGGAAGATCGCGGCCCGCTCGTCGAACGGCAGCGCCTGCCAGGCGGGCGCCGCCCGCAGCGCGCTGTCGACGGCGTCCCGCACGTCCTGGACCGTAGCTTCGTTGGTACGGCCCAGGACGTGGGCGTGGTTGTGCGGCTGCACCACGTCGATGGGGGCGCCGCCGCCGAGGCGCTGCTCGCCTCCGATGGTCATGGTCAGGTCGGTCTGGGACCCGGCCAGTTCCTTGATGCGGTCCTCCAGCGTGGTCCGCTCGGCGCTGCCGGGCGCGTAGCCGTACACCCGCTCGTTGGCGGGTTCCGGCACGTTACTGATGGCATCCATCACAGCCTCCTGATGCGAACGTCGTCTTCGGACGATGAGGTGACCGCGAGCGGGAAGGCCTCCAAGGCCCGAGCGTGCAGTGGCAGCGTCTCAGACACTGTCGCCACCTCCAGGTGAGATTGAGCTTGTGCTTCCGGGCATCGGTCAGGGCTTCTCCCGAACGAGCGGGACGAGAAGCCACTCCCTTCCTGGAGCGGAGGAGCCACTTACCTACCCCCAAGGGCACGAAGGAAGAAGGCGACGTTGGCCGGGCGCTCCGCGAGACGGCGCATGAAATAGCCGTACCAGTCGTCGCCGTAGGGAACGTAGACGCGGACCGCGTGGCCCGCCCCCGCCAGGGCCTCCTGCAGGTCGGTCCTGATCCCGTAGAGCATCTGGAACTCGTGGTCGCCGATCGTCCGCCCGAACCGGTCGGCGAGCAGTTCCGTGATCGCGATCATGCGATCGTCGTGCGTCGCCACCATGGGGTAACCCTTCCCCGCCATGAGGACGCGCAGGCATCGTACGTACGCTTTGTCCACGGCGGTCCGCCCCTGGTGGGCGACCGAGGCGGGCTCACGGTAGGCGCCCTTGACCAGGCGCACCCGGGAGCCCTCCGAGGACAGGTCGCGGCAGTCCTGTTCGCTGCGGAACAGGTAGGCCTGGATCGCCACGCCCGTCGAAGGATGGTCCTCGCGCAGCTTGCGCAGGACGGCCAGGGTCGAGTCGACGGTGGTGTGGTCCTCCATGTCGAGCGTCACGGCCGAGCCGGCGACCGCGGCGGCGGCGCAGACCTCGCGGGCGTGCTCCAGCGCCATGGCCTCGTCGATCCGCTGGCCGAGCGCCGACAACTTCACCGACACCTCGCCCCTGGCGCCGAGCTCCAGCGGCCTGATCGCGCGCAGCAGCGTGACGTAGGCGTCCGTGGTGGCGGCCGCGGCCCGCGCGTCGCGCGTCTCCTCGCCGAGATGGTCGACGGTCACGGCGAGCCCGGTGTCGCGCAGGCGTTCGACCGTGTCGCGGGCCTCCTCGACGCTCTCCCCGGCGACGAACCTGTCGACCACCTTCCTGGTGAGCGGGAAGCCCGACACGGCGCGGCGCACGACACGGCTCCCCGAGGCGGCGAGCAGCAGTTGACCCAGCATGTCTCCAGTGTAAAAACCCCAGCTCAAAGGGGGCCATCGACGCGCGTAACGCCGGATGTGGCAGGCTGTCATACACATGCACAACTCGGCAGACCTGCAAGAGATCGTCGACGAGATCGCCGCCCGGCTGGGGGCGTCCGCGACGCTGGAGGACCGCTCGTTCCGGCTGCTGGCCTACGGCGCGCAGCACGGCGCCATCGACACGGTCCGCCAGGAGTCGATCCTGCGCAGGCGCGCTACGGGGGAGGTGCGCGACTACTTCGAGCGCTACGGCATCGCCAGGGCCGAGGGCCCGGTCCGGATCCCTGCCGACGCCGAGCTGCACGTCCTGGCCAGGGTCTGCTGGCCGCTGCGCCACCGCGAGGTCACCTACGGCTACCTGTGGCTGCTCGACTCGGGCGAGCTGGACGACACGACCCTGCACGCCGTCGCGCCGCTCGTCGCCAGGGCGGCCGCCGCGCTCGCCCAGGAGGCCAGGAGCCGGCAGGATCTCGGGCGCGGGCTGCACGGCCTGCTCTCGCCCGACCCCGAGGAGCGCGCCGCGGCCGCCATCGAGGTTCCCGGCCCGGTCGCGGCCGTCGCCGTACGCGAGTCGCACGAGCGCGTGGCCGCCCTCTGGACGCTGCCGCGCGGCGTGCTCGCCCGCGCCGGCTCACCGGTCGCCCTGCTCGCCCCCGCGCATCTGGCGGCCGAGGTCGCCCAGACCCTCCAGAGCGCGTACGGCACCGCGGCCGGCATCGGCGGCACGCGCGGCGACCCTGCCGACGCCTGGCTGAGCTGGCGCGAGGCCCGCCACGCCCTGCGCATCGCCGAGTACTTCCCCCGCCACGCGCCGCTCGCCCGGTGGGAGGACCTCGGCGTGCACCGCCTGCTGGCCCGCCTCGGCCCGTCCGACCTGCGCGAGCTGGCGGCCGAGACCGCCGGGCTCGAAGGCGAGCTGGCCCACACGGTCGAGGTCTACCTCGACCGCGGCGGCCACGCCCAGAAGTCCGCCGCCGAGCTCGGCATCCACCGCCAGACGCTCTACTACCGGCTGGGCAAGGCCGAGCGCCTCATCCACAAGGACCTGTCGGACGGCGACGACCGCCTGGCCGTGCACCTCGGTCTCAAGGCCGCCAGGCTGCGCGGTCAGGACGCCCGGTAGACCTTCACCCAGTCGACGTACATCGAGACGGTGCGGGGCGTGGAGGAGTCGCGGCAGCGGGGCTCGCACACCACGTCGTTCTGCAGGGCCAGGCCCATGCGGCGGCCGCTGGGCACGTGCGGGCCGCGGTAGTCCCAGTACCTCTCGCCGTCCAGCCAGACCGTCAGCCGGCCGGGCAGCCAGTCGACCGCCACCGTGTGCCACGTGGTGAAGTCGGCCTTGAGCGTCTTGCGCGCCCGGCTGTGCCCGTCGTGCACGAAGATGCCGCCGCCCTGCCGCTTCGGGTCGACGATCTCGGCGAAGTCGACCTCGGCGTAGCCGTTCCCCTCGCTCTGCCGCGTCGGCCACAACAGCGCCACCGGCGTGTACCCGGCGCCCGCCTCGGCCTTGAACCTGACCTCCCACCGGCCGTACTCCTGCGCGAGCCGGGTGGCCACGCCGCCCGACAGGTCCTTGCCGCCGTACATGCCGCCTTTGAGGCGCAGCACGCCGTCCGAGACGGACGCGGCCTTGCCGGTGCGGGGGTTCCGCTCGGCCTGGGGGGAGTGGTAGATCATCCACTTCTTGGTGTTGATCGACGAGCCGTTGAAGTTCTCCACGAGGACCGGGTCACCCCAGTCCGTCGTCTGTGCCTGCGCGGTCTGGGGGAGGGCGGCGACGCATGCCAGCGCCGCGGCCGCCAAGATCGGACTGCGTTTGGACATGCGCTCCATCGAAGCAAAGATCTCACTCCGATAACACCCCTTCTGTCACATCAGTCAGTTTCGTCACATGACTGCGCGCGTCGGGACATCATGCTTCCGACATGCTTCCGACATGGTGCCGGCAGGCGTCTCACGCCGCCTGCCGGGCCATCGGATGGGATGGGGAACGTCAGGCGCAGGCCGCCTCGTAGACGCGTACGAGCTCCTGGCTGACCCGCTCCCAGGAGTAGCGCGAGCGCGCCCGGTCGGCGCCCGCGTAGCCGAGCGCGGTCCGCAACGTCGGGTCCCACAGCAGCTCGCGCGCCAGGCGCGCGGTGCGCGCCGGCTGGTCCGGCGGCACCAGCAGGCCGGTGACGCCGTCCACGATGGAGTCCAGATGCGCGCCGACGGCGGAGGCGATCACCGGCACGCCGCAGGCCATCGCCTCCAGGGCGACGATCCCCGTGACGGCCTCGCGCGGCACCGACACCACGGCGTCCGCGCTGCGCATCAGCTTCGGTACGGAGGTCCGC
Organism: Nonomuraea longispora; assembly: GCF_004348345.1. GTDB lineage: Bacteria > Actinomycetota > Actinomycetes > Streptosporangiales > Streptosporangiaceae > Nonomuraea > Nonomuraea longispora. The sequence continues at coordinate 7,533 of NZ_SMJZ01000173.1, read as the reverse complement.
TTCACCTGGCCGAGCAGGGTGACCCGGTCGCCCACGCCCAGCTGCTCGGCCAGGGTCCGCAGGCTCCGCGCGTCCTGGTCGTCGTCCAGCTCGTCCGGGCCGGGGCCGCCGGCGATGACCAATTCGACGTCGCCGAGTCCCTGCAGCGCCCGCACGATGGTGTGCGCGCCGCGCTCGATCGACAGGGGACCGACGTGCAGCAGGCGCTTGCGTGAGCCCTTCGTGGCGATCGCGCCGCGGCGCTGGAAACGTTCGGTGTCGACGCCGTAGGGGACGATGGCGATGTTGTGGCGCGGCACTCCGAGGCGGATCAGCGCCGACTCCTCGTCGCCCGAGCCCGCGATGACCGCGTTGGCCCGGCGGCCCAGCGCCCGCTCCAGCTTCTGGTGCGCGGTGTCGACCGTGTGGAACGTCTGCGTGACCGGCACGTCGAGCCCCTTGGCGCCCGCCACGGCGGCCAGGCCGCTGGTCCACGAATGGGCGTGGATGATGTCGGGCCTGTCCTGGTGCCAGCGCTTCATCAGTTGCGCGCCGACGTCGTTGAGGTAGGGAACCACGTCATTGGCGGAAAGACCGCGGGGCGGGCCCACGTCGATGTGCTCCAGCATGACCCCCGGGGCCACCCGCGTCCTGGGCTTGCCCTCGGCGTTGTCACGGCGGGAATAGATCGTGACGTGGTGTTCGCGCCCCAGCTCACGTGCGACCGACAGGATGCGGTGGCGCTGGTTTCCGTTGGACGAAGCGACGATCGCGATATTCATGGCACACCCCAGCGTGAAAAAGCTTCAAAGGTGTGCCTGCGTCTTAGGCACGTCGTTCTGAACCCGACCATACCCAGGTTTCGCGAGAACGCAAACCCCTACAGATCAGACACCTCGGAGTGCGAGAACCACGATCTCGTCCCACACCTGGCCCTCGGAGAACGCGTGCCGGTCCGCCTCCACCGCCTTGACCACGGTGGACGGCGACTGGCCCGCGCAGCGGCCGAGCACATCGGCCAGCCGCTCGTCGCCGTACGGCTCGCCCCGGGCGTTCCTGGAGGAGACCAGGCCCTCCGAATAGAGCACCAGCGTCTCCCCGACAGGCACCGTCAACGTCTCGACCTGCGTCTCCGCCTCGCGCGCGATGCCCAGCGGCACACCGCCGCCCGCGACGAAGCGTACGGTGCCGTCGTTGCGGACCCGCGCCGCCGGATGGTGCCCCGCCGACGACAACCGGATCGTACGGCCCTGCACGAACCCCGCCACGGCCATCACGAACAGGCCGGAGCCCTGGGCGACCAGGGCCTCGTTGACCCTCCGCATCACCAGATCGGGGTCGGACTCCCAGACGCTCAACGCCCGCAGGCCGCCCCGCACCATGGCGGTGACCGACGCGGCCTCCTCACCCTTGCCGGCCGCGCCGCCCAGCGCGAAACCCCACCCGCCGGCGACCGGGAACACGTCGTAGAACTCCGCGCCCACCGACGACCCCGGGTGGTAGACGGCCGCCGCCTCGTAGCCGGGGATGTCGGGCAGGTTGCGCGGCGCGACGCTGGCCGACAACGCGTCGGCCGCACGCGAGCGGCTCTGGAAGCTGCTCTGCGCGCGCACCGCCAGGCCCAGCTGCAGCCCCACCTCCTGCATGACGGCCAGGTCGGCCAGCGCGAACGGCTGCCTCCCGTTCGTACGCACCAGCGTCAGCACGCCGTCGCCGGAGCCGATCGGCACGCTCAGCAGCGAACTAGCGCCCATCGCCGTCAGCACCGGGCCGTCGGCGCAGAAGCCGAGCAGCGTCTCGTCCTCCACCATCTCGTGCACCACGCCCGAGCCCCGGTCGAGAACCTGCAGCACCACGTGGCTGGTCGCCGGATCGGCCGACTCCACCTGGCGGGCCAGCTCGCCGAGCGGCTGGTCCTTCGGCGCCATCACGGCCGAACGGCGCGGCACACCGTCGCGCACCACATCGGCGATCACCCAGTCGGCCCACTCGGCCGCCAGCAGCCGCGTCGCCCGCGGCAGCGCGACCGGACGCCGCAGCGCCTCCTCGTCGAGCAGCAACGTGGCCATCTTGACCAGCAGGTCCTGCCGCTTGGCCGCCGCCAGCAGCAGCGCGCCGTCGGACTGCTCGGGCCGGCGCGCGCCCGGCTCCGCCACCTGCACCTCGATCGGCAGCACGATCGCCGCCACCATCTGCTGCGGCTCGCCCGGCATGGTCAGCCTGGTCATCGCCAGCTGCACGGTGTGGGTGCGCCCCTGGTGCGCCAGCCGAGTCTCGAACGCCGACGGCTGCCCGGTCTGCAGCGCCGACGTCAGGTGCGACCGGAACGCCGCCCGCCGCGACACGTCCACCAGCAGCGGGAACGACCGGCCCACCAGGTAGCCGTCGGGGCTGCCGAGCATCCGCGACGTCTCCGGGTTGATCCGCCGCACCACGCCGCCACCGTCGAGCACGATGACGGGCACGGGGAAGGCCCTGAACACCTGGCGCAGCAGCTTCAGCTCGCGCTGCGCTCCGCCGTCCCTCTTCGCGCCCGCCCGCTTCGGGGACTTGCGCAACTGCTCCCTGGCCTCGGCCAGCAGCTCGGCCGCGGTGTCGAGCTCCGCGAGCGCGGCGTCCAGCGTGGGCGCGAGATCCGCGGGATAGGCGGCCCTCGCCGCACGCAACGATGAGACGCGCCCTGCCAGCGCGTCCAGCGCGTGTTCGAAGTCCGGCATGGTCATGGTCTGACGCTACGCCACTCGGGATAATGCTAGCCATAAGGGGTAGAGGCTTGTTGCTATGGAATCCACCGCGATGCTCACCCCCGGACTCGCCCGTGACCTGGCCGCACTGGGCCGCCTAGGGGAGGACACCTCGACGGAGAGCGTGCTGCGCGGCCTGACGACCGCGCTCACCGCAGGAGTGCCCGGCTGCTCCGGAGCCTCCGCCGAGCACTGGCGAGAAAACCGCGTCCTTGTCTCCGGCTCCCACAGCGAGCTCATCATGCTCGTCGAAGGCGAGCACGAACTGGGGGAGGGGCCGTCCACCGAGGCCCGGCAGAGCGGCGGGCGCGCCACCGTCACCGACGTGCTCACCGAGACCCGTTGGCCCCGCTACGACGCCCTGGCCACCCGCTGGGGCGTGCGCTCCGTGCTGGCCGTGCCCATCGACGTGACGCCCGCCGTGCTGGTCGTCGGCCTCTACTCAGTGCGCCCCGGCGCCTTCTCGCCCCAGGGCGCCCACTCGCTCTCCGACATGCTCACCGAACAACTCGGGGTGGCCATGGCCAACCTGTCGGACTTCGACGAGGTGCGTACGGACGCCGCCCAGCTCCAGGAGGCTCTCGCCGGCCGGTCGGTGATCGACCAGGCCAAGGGCATCATCATGCAGACCAGCGGATGCACGGCAGAGGCCGCCTTCGAGGAACTGCGCAGGATCTCCCAGCACCACCAGGTCAAGGTGGCCGACCTCGCGCGGCTCCTGGTCGAGGAGCACCAGCGCAAGTCGAAGGGCTGAGCTCACCCGATGGCGGCCAGGGCGTCGTCGAGCGAGTCGTAGATCGGCAGGCGCTGGGCGAGCCCGGTGATCCACATCACCCTCGACTTGGAGTATTCCACCCCGATCAGCGCGAACTTCGTGCCCGAGGCCAGACTCGTCTGCCAGTGGTGCACGATCAGACCGAGCGCACGCGAGTCCATGAACGTCACTCCGGCCAGGTCGAGGATCAGGTCGGCGCCCGCCAACGACAGGTAGTCGGCGAACTGCTCACGCGTCGTGGCGTCCAGCACGCCGTCGACCCGCACCACGGTGACCGAGTCGACGGTCGACGACGTCAGGCTCAGGGCCGCCACGGGCCCGTCGCCGTTTTCCGGCATTGTCACGGAGCAACCCTACTGTCACCACGCGAGGGAGGAATACTTCCGGTGGCTCGGGGGACACTTCTGGCGAGGTCCAGCAGAGGGCTTCCGTCTCGAGAGTTGAGCGAGGCGCGCCTCTGCCTGGGCTTTTTCTGGCTCGGGGGAGGCCCGCCTGCGAGCCAGACGAGGAGCAGCCATGGCTGTGCAGGAGTACATCCTCGAGGAGATGAGCGCGGAAGAGCTCCTGGCCGAGATGGTCAAGGAGAGCACCTCCGGCACCCACCGCGAGCGGCTGCGCGAACGCATCGTCGAAATGCACCGTCCGCTCGCCATGGAGATCGCCAGGCGATACCGTTACCGTGGCGAACCGCTGGAGGACCTTCTCCAGGCCGCATATGTTGGCCTGATGAAAGCCGTCAACGGATTCGACCCCAGCCTCGGACACGCGTTCAGGGGCTACGCGGTCGTGACGATGACCGGTGAGGTCAAACGGCACTTCCGCGACCGCACCTGGGCCATCCGGGTGCCCCGCCTCTACCAGGAACGCCGCTCCGAGCTCAACAGGCTCGTCGCCGACCTCAGCCAGGACCTCGGCAGGTCGCCCACCGTGGCGGAGCTGGCAGCGAAGATGAACATCACCGAAGAGGACGTCCTGCTCACGCTCGACGCCTCCGCCGCCTACAGCACCCTGTCGCTCGACGCCCCGCTCGGCACCGACGACGATGCGGCCTCGCTCGGCGACGTCATCCCCGAGGACGACGACACGCTGAGCACCATGGTCGACAGGGAGGCCGTCAAGCCGCTCATCGACGCCCTGCCCTCCCGGGAGAAGCACATCCTGCTGTTGCGCTTCTTCGGCAACATGACGCAGGCCGAGATCGCCGCCGAGTTCGGGATCTCCCAGATGCACGTGTCGCGCATCCTGCGCAAAGTCCTCGATCAGCTACGCGCCGAACTCGTCGGCTGAACAGGCGGTCTCCGGGTGAACGAGGACGTGGAGCCCCAGCCGGGCCACACGGGCCCGCCTCCCGGTGTGCCCGTGAAACGACTACTTTTCCGGCTGCCGGACCTGCCGAGGGTCCGGCAGTACGCCGAGGACGAGGCCCGCGAGGCGGGCATGGCCGAGGACGGCGTCGCCGACTTCGTCATCGCGATCAACGAGGTCGCCACCAACGCCGTCACCCACGGCGGCGACCAGGCCGTCCTGCGCATGTGGCCCGCGGGCGGCGACCTGGTCGTCGAGGTACACGACAACGGCACCTGGAAACCCGGGCCGCTGCCGGGGGCGGTGGGCGGCATGGGGCTCTGGGTGGCCCGCCTGCTCGCCTCGGAGCTGACCGTGCACGCCGGCGACACCGGCAGCACCGTCACCATGCGCTTCCCCGGCAAGGCGTGATCCAGGCGACGCGTACCCTGCGGCGACGCGATGCCGCGGGCAGACGATACGTACCCGACGCGATGCGACGCGCGATGCCACGCGCCGCCTTACCCTGCCGGCGGCGCGTGGACCGCGGGTCGTCAACGCCTGGCGCGGCCACGCCAGCGGCCGTAGCCGCGTACACTCGCCGTGCCGATTCCTGCCTGGTGCAGAGCCAGCAGGGTCAGCCCCAGCAGGACGAACGTCATAGCCGACACCCCGCCGAGGATGTCCACCCCCAGCAGGTCGAGCAGTAAGCCCAGCCCGAAGACGATCGCCGCGACTATCGCGAGCATGTCAGATCACCTCATCCCCTGGCTGTGGCCCTGGACGTGGCCCTGGACGTGGCCCGGGTCGTGCGCCTCGGCACGGCCCTGACCGGGGGCGCCGGACAGGGCGAGCAGGTGTTCCAGGACGTTGCGGTAGTCGCGCAGCGCGAGCCGCAGCAGCTCGGTGTCGTGCGCGCCGGCGTCCTTCCAGCCATCCCGCAGGGTGTCCGTCCGGCTCGTGAGGCTGCTGGTGAACGCCTCCACCACCTCGCCGAGCAGACCGTCGGCGCGACGTACGGCCTCGCCGGGGTCGTCGACGAACGAGGCCTGCAGGTCGCGCCAGCGAGCCTGCACCTGGGCGGGGTCCTGGTCGAACAGGATGACGTCCTGGGGGGCCGCGTGCGCGGGGACCTCGTCGGGCACGGCCTCGGCGTTCAGCGGGGCGGGTTCCGGCCCGGGCGGCAGGTCGTCACCGGTCGTCGCGTACGGGTCCCGGTAGGCGGCGTCCTCATCCGGCTCGGGCGTCGTGACGGCGCCGGGGACAGCGGTGTGGTACTCCTCGTCGGGCCGCCGGCCGATGCCCGCCGCGTCGTCACCGGCGACAGGTCCGCCTGGGATGTGCTCGCCCGGCCGGGCCCGCACGGCTTCCCGCCCGGCGTCACGGTCGTCGCCACGGACCTCGTCAGCGCGTTGCGACGGCACCTTCAGCTCATCGCGGCTGTCTTTCATCACTCTCACCGTCCTCGCGTGGTCTCGTGCAGCAGCTCCTCGAACAGGGCCCGGTAGTGGACCATGGCCTGCCGGAGCTCCTCGGTGGAGGCCGCCTTCTTGGCCGCCCGCCCGCTGATCTCGTGAGCCGTCCTGTAGTGGTCAAGGGTCGTGGCATGCCCCACCGACAGGTCGGACAGCCGCTGCTCGAAGTTCTCGGTCGGATAACCTCGCTCCGCCATGACCGCGGTGACCAGCTGGTCCGCCTCGGTCACCGCGAAGCCGGGCGCGTCCACGAAGCGCTCCTGCACCTCGGTCCAGCGGTTGGCGTACGTCTCCCGCGACTCCTCCGGCAGGGGACGGATGTCGAGCTCGGAATGGCGCTGCTCGCGCCCGAGCAGCTCCTGCTCGGCGTCGCGGCGGTTGTCGTGTTCCGCGACTGTGCGCTCGTACTCGGGGCCGAAACGATCACGGAGGTGGTTACGGCGCTTCTGTTGCTGCACGACGTAGGCAAGTGCGGCGAGCGCCACCACCACGATGATGGCGACGGCCACCCAGGTGAAGGTGGTCATGATGTTCGCCTCCGGTCTCTTTGTCGAGACCGGCGACTGCCCTGGAGAGCCCTGGCGAAACTTTTGCCCTCAGCCGGTATCGAGCGCCTTCCGCGCCGCGGCCAGCACTTTTGCGACATGTGAGCCCACTGGGGGAGCGGGGACCTCGCTGAACCCCTCATCAGGGTCGTACCGCACGTCCAGCCCCTCGTCCACCAGCCGCTGAGCCCACCGCAGCGCCGTGTTCAGCCGGTCGGACGCCGGCGGCTTCCCCTGGGCGGCGGCCGACAGATTACGCAGATTCGTGGCGGGTCCCGACTGGGCGTGCGCCCGGGCCAGCTTCCACGGGAGGGCGGCGCTGTGGTCGAGCATCGGCTTGGCCAGCCCGGAGGCCCGCTTGGCCTGCAACACCCCGGAAACGCTGACCCCGAAGTGAGCGGCCAGCTCCTGCACGCTCCTCCCTTCGGCGACCAGCCTGGCCAGCTCGCCCCGATCGATGGTCGGCCTACGCCCCACCCGGCCTCCTCCGCTCCCGCTCTCCGTGTACGCGTGCACCTTCGATGTGCGCTAAAGTTATGACGTCCCACCCCGCAGGGGGCGGCCGACACAACCGGGACGTAGCGCAGCTTGGTAGCGCACTTGACTGGGGGTCAAGGGGTCGCAGGTTCAAATCCTGTCGTCCCGACCAGATTCTCGCTGGTCGAGCAGGGTGTCACTCAACAGGGTGGCACCCTTTCGCATTGGTGAGTGACTAACGGGCGAAGAGATCA